>JAISND010000017.1 GCA_031276615.1 Treponema sp.
CCCGCCGTGAAAGGGAAGGACGGATAGGGGAACTGGCGTCTCTTTTCGCGCGCCGGCTTGAGCAATACTGTAAAGAACATCCCTACCAGTGGTATAATTTTTATGATTTTTGGGGCGAGGGAAAGCAGCCCGTCAGGGCTGTTGACGGAACAAAGGCCGCCGCGCCCGGCGCGCAGTGAAGGCCGCGCCCTGAAGTAAAGGCCGGCCGTCTTTAGACGGCCGGGCGCGCCGATGGGAAAGCAGCCTGCCAAGGGGGAAACGTGAAAGATGGCATAAGCGCCGAGATAGAGTTCGGCGTCGAGTTTTACGATGTTGATTCCATGCTGATAGTCTGGCACGGAAACTACATCAAGTATTTTGAAAAGGCCCGTTGCGCCCTGCTGGGCAAAATCGGTTACGGTTACGTCGAGATGAAGGAGTCCGGCTGGGCCTTTCCCGTAGCAACGCTTTCGGCGAAATACGTCAGCCCCCTTTCCTTCCGGGACAGGGTACGGGCAAAGGCAATTCTTGTGGAATACGAAAACTGCCTGAAAATAAAATACGAGCTTTACAACGCGGAAACCGGCCGGCTCTGCACCAGGGGAGAGAGCACCCAAATGGCCGTGGAACTGGCCTCCGGGGAATCCCGTTTTGCCTGTCCGAAGATTCTTCTTGACAAGGTGCGGAACCTGCCGGAGGAGGGGGGGAAGTGAGAAACGGCCTTGCGGCTCTTGCCCTCCTGTTTCTGGGCCTCCCCTCCCTTTCCGCCCGGGATGTGTTCAGCCACCCCCTGGACGCGGAAAGCCTTCCCCGGTACAGCGCGGTGTGCGCGGACCTTGCCCGCCATCCGGTGATCAGGGGAGTTTTCGGGCAGACAAAAACCATACGGCGCCTTAACCGTTCCCTTGACTCGAGCGGTGTTTTTATCATCGCCGCGGAACTGGGCATGGTCTGGGATACCCGCCAGCCCTTTCCCTCGGTGACGGTGGTGGGCAGGGATTTTATTATTCAGTCCACGCCGAGGGGGACAAGGTCAAAGATTGACGCCGCGGGGAACGAAACCTTCACCAGCCTTGCCGCGACCATCAGCGCCATCTTTACCGGGAACGCGCAAAGCCTTACAGAGAACTTTGAAAATTATTTTCTGGACGGCGGGGGATCCTGGACTCTGGGACTTGTTCCCCGCGAAAAGGCGGTGGCTGTTTTTGCCGAGCGGATTGTCCTTGAGGGTGACGCCGCCCCCGGGTCCGCGCTGATCCGGTCTATCACGCTCCACGAGCGGAGCGGCGACATTGTCCGTTACGTCCTGAGCGGCCACAGTTTTTCCGCCGGTTTAAGCGATGATGAAAAAGCCCTGTTTTCCCTTGATTAGCCTTGGGCGCGTAAAGCCGCCGGCGCTCTGGCTTGCCGTCCACGCGGCCGTTTTTCTCGGGCTTTTGCTTTCCATACCCATCGCGGGGCCGGTGCGCGTAAACACGAGCCTCTTTGACATACTTCCCGCTTCGCGGGGCCTTCGTGAAGCGGCCGCCGCGGACAGCGTCCTCGGGGAAAAGGCTTCCCGGCAGGTAACCATCCTTTCGGGCGCCGCGGATTTTGCCGGGGCAAGGCGGGGGGCGGAGGCCCTGTACCAAAGGCTTGCCGAAAGCGGCGTCTTTGAATCGCTCGGCTTCCTCATTGACGCTTCGGTCATGGAAGATTTTTTTCGCTTCCTCTACGATCACCGTTACGCGCTAATCGACGCCGGAACCCGCCGCCTGCTTGAGGAGGGGAGGGCGGAGGAGATTGCCGGCGACGCCCTTGCGGGCGCCTACGGGGCCTTCAGTCTAAGCCCCCTTGATTATCTCGAGGGGGATCCCTTCTTTTTAACCGAAAGGGAAGCGAACAGCCTGCTGGCGTCTTCCCTTGCCTCCTCCGGCGGCATGACGCTGAAGGATGACGTGCTGGCCGCGAAATACGGGGATCGCTGGTACGTGATGCTGAGGGGAAGCCTCGCCGGCGGCGGGGTAGCCCTGACCAACAGGGACAGCGCGGTGGGGACTATCTATGACGCCTGCGCCGATCTTGTCAGGGAAGCGGAAGGCGAAAACCCCGGCGGTGACGGCGGCCCGCGTTTTTACTATTCGGGGATTCCCTTTCACAGTTATGAAAGTTCTTCCGGCGCCCAGCGGGAAATATCGCTTATCTCCTCCCTTACCCTTGCCGTTATCATCGCGCTCTTTTTGCTGGTCTTTCGCTCCCTGCTGCCCATTGTCTGCGCCGCCGCCGCCGTGCTGATGTCGATACTTTTGGCTTTCGCCTCGACGCTGCTCTTTTTTCGCGAAGTTCATGTTCTGACCTTTGTATTCGGCACTACCCTGATCGGTACCTGCGTTGATTATACGGTACATTATTTTATCCACTGGAAATACAATCCCCTGTTAAAAAACGGCGGCGAAATCCGCTCGCGCATTTTCAGGGGGATCTTCCTGAGCTTTGTATCATCCGCCATCTGTTTCCTTGCCCTGCTTTTTGCCCCCTTTGCCATACTCAGGCAGTTCGCGCTCTTTTCGCTGGCAGGACTGTCCAGTTCCTTCCTTTCGGTGAACTGCGTCTTTCCCCTGATACGGAAAAAGGCCGCGGAAACCGGGGACGGCCGCGCCGGAGCAGGAACGGCGGGGGCCTTTAACCGGGGAGTATCTTCCCTCCCCCGTCTGTTCACGCCGCGCATACCCGGCTTTGCGAAGTTCCTTGTTCTTGTTCCCGCGGTGCCGGCGTGCCTCCTCCTCCTTTTCATAAACCGCGGCAGCGTAAAAATCGAAAACAATATCGCCTCGCTGTACACCATGCGGGGCCCGCTTCTGGAATCCGAAATGATCAGCGGCAGGGTGCTTAATCCGGGTTCGGCCGGATGGTACTTTCTTGTAAAGGGGGCGGATCCCGAAGAGCTCCTTCAAAACGAAGAAGGACTGAGGATTGCGCTTGACGCCGAAATGGAAAAGGGCAATCTCGGCTCCTACGCGGCTCTTTCCCTTTTTGTTCCTTCGGAAAAAACCCAGCGGGAGAATATTTCCGCCGCGCGGAATCTGCTTGCCCTTGCGGACGGGCAGTACGGGAAGCTCGGTTTTCCCCCGGCGGCGGCGGACCGGTTCAGGAGGGATTTTGGGGAAGCCGCCGGCAGGCTTGTCCGTATCGGGGACGAACTGCCCCCGAACATAGAGGATCTTGTTTCAAGTCTCTGGATAGGCAGGGCCGGGGAAGGCAGGGGAGCCGGCCCGGACGCTTCGGGCGCGGGGGCCTTTTACTCCTGCGTGCTTCCCCTCCACGCGAAGGACGAAGCGGTTTTCAGGCGGATAGCCGGCGATACGGAAAATGTTTTTTTTGTGAACAAGGTGAAGGATATCGGCGCAGAACTTGATCGCCTGACCAGGATAATGCTCACGCTCTTTCTTGCGGCGTGGTGCGTAATAGCCGTAACGGTACGCTTCTTCTATTCGTGGAAAAGAACCCTGCGGATCTGCGCCATTCCTTTCTTCCTCGTCCTTGTATCCCTTGCGGTTCTGGCCTGCCTCGGCATTCCCCTGAGTTTTTTCCCCGTAACGGGACTGGTTCTGGTGTTCGGCCTGGGGCTGGATTATATTTTTTACATTACGGAAAGCGAAAAAAAACCGGGAGGCGGGGATCAGCCGCTGACGGCCCTGGCCATTTTTCTTTCCTTTGCCACCACGGCGCTTTCCTTCGGCGCCCTTGCCCTGAGCAGTTTTGTTCCGGTTCAGCTTTTCGGCATAGCTGTTTTTTCCGGACTTGGCGCCGCGTATATTTCGTCGATACTGCTTACCCGGAGCGTCGTTTCGGAGAACCAGCGCAGGACAGGCGGGGCTGACGGCGGGGAGCCGTAGCCTCTTTCACGGGCCGCCGCAAGCATGTAGCTTTCCCCCTCTCCTTCCAGTTCGTAGAGGTAGAAATCCACGGGCGGCGGTTCCCCGGCGCCGCGTTCTCCCGGCGCCGTTCCCACGCAAAAAACCGGCGCCTTCCCCATATCAAACACCGAAAGCCCCCGGAGCTTGAGCCAGCATTCTTTAAGCGTCCAGATCATGTAAAAAAGGCGGTTTCCCCCGGCGGCGGCGATCCGGTCCCGTTCGGCCCCGGAGAAGAAACGTTCCGCGATAGCCGCGCGGTTTTTGCGCGGGTGCATGTACTGAATGTCGCAGCCTACCCTGAAAGGGCGCCCGTTTTGTCCGGGACGCGGCGGAAAAACCGGCGGCGGAGACCCCGCCCCGGAAAAGGCGACGGCCGCCATGTCCCGGGAATGGGAAATATTGAAATCGGCGTGGAAATCCGTGAAATAGGGTCTTCCCCCTGCCTCGCGGGCTATGGGTGTTTCCCGATCGGACACCTCCCTGTCAAGGATGCCGAGGATACGGCGGGCCCCGGAACCGGGGGCGTTTTTCTTCCCGCCGGGGCTTCCGGACGGAGTAGACACACGGGACAATCCTATGTAAAATAGATCAATTGCCTTTTTCATATTATGGAGAATTGTAAACCCGGAAGGAACCTGCTGAGAAGTGCCCTTTTTCTCCTGTATCTGGTTTCCTGCGCGACAAACCCGAATCCTCCCCGTTTCGCGCCTGTTTATGTAACGGACAGGGCGGAGTATACCCTTCTTCCGGCCGCCGAAATTGAAACGCCCATGGACGGTCCCCAGCAGATCAGCGGTTCCTGGGGGAAGCGGGAATTCGTTATGAACGCCTGGGTCAGGGCCGACGAAACGGGGATATACATGGCGCTGTTTAACAGCCTTGGCGCCGGGATGGGAGAATTTTCCTTTACCGACGGCGGGGTTTCCTTTGAGTCGTCTGTTTTTCCTTCCGCGCTTAAGGGCGAGTACCTTGCCGCGGATTTCCAGTTTTGCTTTTACCGCGCCGGGGTTTTGGGCGAGGCCCTGAAAAAATGCGGCCTTGAGCTGGAGCTGGAAAACAGGGAGAGCGAAACCGGGGAGCCGGTTGAAATCCGCCGCATTACCGGGGCGGCAGACGCCGCGGCGGGGAAAAGGACGATCATTGAAATCGAGAAAACCGGAACCCTGGTGCGTTATACGAATCTGCTGCGCGGTTACTCCTATACCCTGGGAGGCGAATTTTAATGGGCATCCGTCTTTCGGCGCCGGGCCTGGTCTGCTGCGCCGGCGGCGGCAGGGAAGATTTTTTCAGGGCCGCCCTCAGGGGGGACAGCGGCGGAATTGTCCCTGTTGTCATTTCCGGGGAACGGCGCTTCCTTGTGGGCCGCGTAAAGGGTTTTGACGATCCCGGGGGAGGGGCCGCCTTTCCCCGGGGATTTGACGGCCGGATCTACCGGATTGCCGCCGCGGCCCTGGAACAGATTCGTTCCGAGATAGGGCAGGCCGTGGCGGATTTCGGCGCGGAGCGGGTAGGGGTCTGCGCCGGTTCCTGCGACAACGGTTCGGAGCTGTCCCTCCCCGCGCACCGGGCGTATTTTTCGGACGGCGCTTTTCCCGGCGGCTACGAGCTCCGCTTCCAGAGCGCCGCCCTTGTCGCGGATTTTACGGCGGAGCTTTTCGGCCTGAAGGGTCCCTGCCTGACGGCGGCCACGGCCTGCGCCTCAAGCGCCGGGGCCCTGGCAAGGGGCGCCGAGCTTATCCGCGCCGGCCTCTGCGACGCGGTTGTCGCGGGCGGGGCGGATATCGTTTCGGAAACGGTGCTCCTTGGCTTTTCGGCCCTGGAGGCGGTGTCCGATACGCTCTGTAATCCCTTCAGCAGGAATCGCCGGGGAATTACGCTGGGAGAAGGGGCGGCCTTTTTCGTTATGCGCCGCGGCGATGCCCCGGCGGGGACGGGTGAACCGCGGATAGAACTCCTTGGCTGCGGCGAAAGCGCCGACGCCTATCACATGACCGCCCCCCGGCCCGACGGCAGCGGCGCGGCCGCGGCCATGACCGGGGCGCTGCTTGACGCGGGGATAAAACCCGCCCAGGTCGATTACGTCAACCTCCACGGAACGGGTACGAAACTTAACGACGGCATGGAGGCGCTGGCGGTAGAGGCGGTTTTTGGCGGGGCTTCGCCGCCGGTGAGTTCCACAAAGCCGGTAACCGGCCATACCCTGGGCGCGGCCGGCGCGCTGGAGTTGTCCCTTTGCTGGATGGCCATTGCCGCTTCCCCGGCCGCGGGACAGGACGGCGCGGCGCCGCCGGTTTCGCGCGGGGCGCTGCCCAGGCACTGCTGGGACGGCGAATATGACGGCGAAATGCCCGCGCTCCGTTTTGCCGGAAGCCGCGGGGCCGCAGAATCGGGCGGCCCTGAAAATCCGCGCCGGCCAATTAATGTCTGCATGAGCAATTCCTTTGCTTTCGGCGGATGCAATACGTGCCTTGTTATCGGAAGGGGAGTCGGCAATGTCTGATACCGTGTTTGTTCAGCCCGGGGGAGCGCTCCCCATGCCCGTGCCGCCGGTTACGGGCGAAGAACTCTTCAGCGTCCTTCCCCACAGGGGGAAGATGTTTCTCATCAGCCGTATACTGGATTACAGCGTCCAGGGGCGCAGCCTCAGGTCCGAATATGATATTACCGAAGGCTGCCTTTTTTACGATCCCCTTATCGGGGGGGTTCCTTCCTGGGCAAGTTTTGAATTTATGGCCCAGGCCGTTTCCGCCCTTTCGGGTTTAACCGGACGCTTTTTCGGAAAACCTCCGCTGCTGGGATTCATCCTCAGCGTTTTATCGCTGGAGACAAGGCTTCCGTTCTTCAGGGCCGGAAGCGTGATACAGGTGCAAATCGCCGAAGAAGTCAAAATGGATTCCGTTTCTACCTTCCGCTGCCGGACCAGCCTTGACGGCTCAATCGCCGCGGGAGCAAAACTGACGGTGATGGATGTGGAAGATCCTTCGGTGTTTTTTAAAAAGGACAATCATGGAAAACAATAAAAGGGTACTGGTTACCGGAGCGGACAGGGGGATAGGACGCGCCATTGCGCTGGCGGCTTCGGCGGCGGGTTATTCGATCCTGGCGCATTACCGCCGGAACGAGGAAGGGGCGAAATCGCTGGAAGCGGAGATCCGTTCGGGCGGCGGGGAAGCAGAGCTTGTCCGTTTTGACGTGTCCGTGCGGGAAGAATGTAAAAGGGAGCTTGAAGCCCGCGTTGAAAAGTACGGCGCGTTCTGGGGCATTGTCTGCAACGCGGGCATTTGCGCCGATAACGCCTTTCCGGCGCTTACCGGGGAAGAATGGGATTCGGTTATCCATACCAATCTGGACGGTTTTTACAACGTGCTTCACCCGCTTGTAATGCCCATGGCGCGCAAAAAGCGGGGAAGGATAATAAGCATCGCCTCGGTGGCGGGCATTATAGGCAACAGGGGACAGGTGAATTACAGCGCTTCAAAGGCGGGGATTGCCGGAGCGACAAAAGCCCTGGCCGTGGAACTGGCAAGCCGTTCCATAACGGTAAACTGCGTGGCTCCGGGACTCGTTGAAACCAACATGACAGAAAAGGCCAACCTGGACATGATAATGCCCATGATCCCCATGGGCAGAATCGGCAGGGCCGGGGAGGTCGCGTCCCTCGTGGTATTCCTCCTTTCCGAAGGCGCTTCTTACATTACCCGCCAGGTTATCGCGGTTGACGGGGGGCTTGTATAATGGGAAGCGGAGTGAAGAGAAGGGTTGTGGTTACCGGGGGCGGCGTTGTAAGCTCCCTGGGATCGGAACCGGAAGATATTTTCAGAACGCTGAAGGAGGGGAAAAACCGCGTCCGCGTCATGGACGCCTGGGATATGTATCCCCAGATGAATACCCGCCTCGCGGCGCCGGTTGATTTTGTCATGCCCGATTATCCCCGCAAAAAGATCCGCGGCATGGGAAGGGTGAGCCGGCTTGCGCTGGTCGCGGCTGACAGTGCCGTCCGGTGCGCGGGCCTTGAAAACTCGGGCGAATTCGGCGGCGGCCGTTTCGGCATTGCCTTCGGTTCGTCCATGAGCAGCGTGGAATCCATGCTGGACATTTACGGCATGCTTATCCATAACGAGATGAAGAATATCAACGCCACTACCTATATCAAGGCGATGCCCCAGACCTGCGCGGCGAACATCGAGGTCTTTTACGGCCTGACCGGAAGGCTTATCACCACCAACACGGCCTGTACATCGGGCAGCATAGCCATAGGTTACGCCTATGAGGCGATACAGAGGGGGCTTCAGGATATCATGATAGCCGGCGGCGCCGACGAGCTTTCAGCGGTGGACGCCGCCATTTTCGACACCCTCTTCGCGGCCAGCACCAGAAACGGCAGCCCCGAAAAAACCCCCGCCGCATATGACAAAAGCCGCGACGGGCTTGTGGTGGGGGAAGGCGCGGGCGCCCTTATCCTTGAAGAGTACGGGCACGCCTTAAAGCGGGGCGCGAATATTTACGCCGAAATAATCGGCTTCGGAACCAACCCCGACGGCACCCACATAACCCAGCCGAACCGCGCCACCATGGGCGTCGCCCTCGAGCTTGCCCTGGAGGACGCCGGTATCGGCCCCGGCGATATTGGCTATATCAACACCCACGGAACCGCGACCGAATCCGGGGACATTGCCGAAAGCTGGGCTACCTACGATGTTTTTAAGAGGGCTGTTCCGGTCAGTACCCTGAAAAACTACACCGGCCACACCCTCGGCGCCTGCGGCGCGATCGAAGCCTGGGTTTCAATCAACATGATGAACCGGAACTGGTATATCCCGAACATAAACCTCGTCGATCCTGATCCCCGGTGCGCGCCCCTGGACTACATAACCGGAAATGGCCGCGAGTTTGAAACGGATACCGTCATGTCAAACAATTTTGCCTTTGGCGGCATAAATACGTCCCTTATTTTCAGGAAACTGAAGGCCTGATGCCCCGAACCCGGCCTGGACAAAAATGAGAATTGCTGAAAGCGGCCCGGGGCCGCTTGACAATCGAGCTTAATATGCTTATATATACTTAGCTGCTATATGGAAGGAATACGCATAACGGAAACTACAGAAATGCAGGTTTTACGGGCCTTTAGCTCAGTTGGTTAGAGCTGCGGACTCATAATCCGTAGGTCCCTGGTTCAAGTCCAGGAAGGCCCAACGCTAAGTTCTTGTATTATAAGGAATTAGCGAAAACAAGACCCAAAAAGGACACAAAAGAACACGGAAAAAAGGCATTTTTCCCTATATTAGTGAAAAATGTCCTTCCATTTTTCGGTAGTTTGACCTTTCTATGTCCTTTCCCTTTTTCCCTGTCCCCATAGAACGCTAATTTACCCCCAGAACGCGCCAGAAAGGACGTTCCGGGGCAATAAGGAGCGTCTATATGGCGTATCTTACCAAAGAGGACTTGATCCTCAAACTTACCCCCTACGGCGTGAAGTCCGCAGCGTCAATCAATCGCCTTGTCAGGGAACAGGGTCTCCCTGCCAAGTATCTTACCCCCCGAAAGGTCTTTTTTGAAGAGACCGAAGTTGATACCTGGCTGTCAAGGCGGTCATTGAGCGTGGCTCAATCCAATACTACCCATACCAAAATCATAAGATACCAACGAAAAAGGCGAAAAGGGGAAAATCCCGCCCAGGACGGCGAAAATTCACCCATTAGCGCTTCCGCTTCTCAATCGACCGAAATAACACCTTTCAAGAAGCAGGAAGCGTAAAGAACATTGAATAGCGTTAAATAGCGTCCAACATTGTTTGTTGGACGCTATTTTCATTTAAGAGCGTCAAACAGGATTCAACAAAATGAAAGAGAAGGAATTATCCTCAATCATAAACCAACTCAATAGACTGCTACTG
>JAISND010000042.1 GCA_031276615.1 Treponema sp.
CAGGTAATGCCTGATTCGGGAGAAAGGGCCTACGCCTATACCAAGGCCTGCGGCATTATCGGCAAGTCCTTTGTGGGCAGGCGTATCTCCGCCCTGGCGGGGGTACGCGCCCTTAATGAACTGGACAGGCTGATCTTCCCCGAAACCGGAAAAGAGCTGCCGGGCAGGGAACTTCTTGTGGATCTTGAAAGCAGAATCGCCGGCCGCGCGGTCAGGCATATACTTGAAATTATCAATTCCTTCTCCAGGGCGCCGAAACTTTTGATCCGCCAGCTCCGTTCATACGAATTTTCGGATCTTAAAACCTGCCTTAACTATCTTTCCGGCGGGACAGGATCCCTTCCCCCCTTCGCGGACATTGGCCGTTACCGGACCGTGCGTTTCGAGGCCTTCCCCGATCTGGCGGCCATGCTTGCGGATACGGAATTCGAATTTATCCTGTCAAAGGACATCAAGGCAATTCAGGGCGGGAATTTCGATGTAATGGCTCTTGAGACGGAACTGGATCTCCGCTACTACCTTGGATTGAAGGACGCGCTTTACCAGCTCTCGGCCGAGGATCGCCACTTTGCCGAGCGGATACTTGCCGAGGAAATTTCCCTGCGTAACTGCGTCTGGGCTTTGCGCCTTCGAACCTACTACGGAAAAAACGCCGCCGAGGCGGTGAAGCATCTGATGAACCTGCGGATGCGCGCGGGCGGGGAAATTCCCGGCGATATTCACGAGCACAGGAAAAACGCAGGGCTAAAGGAGATATCGCTGTCCGCCGAAGCGGAGGAATCCCTGGACCTGCCCCTGGATTCCCGCGCCGCCTGGCGCGGCTGGCGCTGGGAAAAATTCCTCAACCCCGAAAAACCCGGCGGGCACTGGAACGCGGATCCGCGTTTTTTTCAGAACGCCGCCGCGGAGTACCTGTACCAGCTCAGCCTGCACTGTTTCCACCGTATGCCCTTCGCGATCAGTACGAGTTTCTGCTATATCAAGCTCAAACAGTTTGAGGAGGATCTTCTTACCAGTGTTGCCGAAGGCCTGGGGCTGGGAATGGCGAGCCGGGACGTTTTTGAACTTCTGGAGGTGGCCCTGTGATCCGCCCCCGCAAAATGAAGTACATTGAGCTTACGGTACTCAAGACCGACGTGGACAGGGTGATAGAGTACCTTGGACGCCGGGGGCTTATGCACTTTTCCGGGGCAGGCGAAGAAGCGCCGGATCTTTCGGGGAAGGTCCGCGGCAATATCGAAAAAATCAAATCGGCCGCCGAATTCCTCGGCGCGGAGCTTCCCGCGGAACCCCTTCCGGAGAGCGTTATGCCCGGCGAGACGGAAGAGGCCCTTACGGAAAAGCTCTGCTCCGCCGCCGAAGCCCTGAAGAAGCGCGAAGCGGAAGCGGAGCAGGAAAGGCGGCGCATCGAAGAAACGTTTAACGAGGCCAGGGCCTTTGCGAATTTGAACGCGCCCTTCGCCGATCTGGATCAGCTTTCCTATCTTACCCTCAGGGTGGGGCGGCTGGATCCCAGGGCCCAGCTTTCCCTCCGGGAAAGCCTTGGCGACCGGGCGGTGCTTGTTTCCCTGGGCGGGGGAAAGGACGGCGAAAGCGGAGACCGGGTGCTGGCCGCCGCCTCCAGGAAGGGGCGCTTCGCCCTGGATTCGGAGCTGAAAAAATTTTCCTTTGAACCCCTTGCCGTTCCCGAAGGTTTCCAGGGTGTCCCCGCCGAACTGCTTGCGGGCCTTGAAAAGAGGCTTAAGGATGTCGAGACAGCCCTTGTGGCGACAGGCTTTCAGAAGGAAAAAATGCTTGCCGAATCGGGGCCCGGCCTTCAAAGGCTTGCCGGTTCCTGGCTTATGGCCGCCGCCGCGGAAAAGCTCAAGTCAAGGCTCACCGCGACCGCGAATATTTTCCTCCTTTCGGGCTGGACACCCCAGGACGCGGTGAGCGGCCTTGCCGCGGATCTCGCGAAAATTTCGGAAGGCAGGGTGGCGATACGTTCCTTCAGCCCCGACGAAGTGACGGAGGTTCGGGAGGGGAAGGAAAAGATCCCCGTATCCCTCAAACACGGCGCCTTTGTCAGGGGTTTCGAAGGGGTGGTTTTTTCCTATGGCGCGCCCCTCTACGGTACGGTCGATCCCACACCGCTGGTCGCGGTTTTTTTCACGATACTCTTTGGCATCATGTTCGGCGATGTGGGGCAGGGTTTTGTACTCTTCCTTGCCGGAATCCTCGCGGGCAGGGGAGGCTTCAAACCGCTTGCCCGGTTCAGGTCCTATTCCTCTCCCCTCATAGCCGTCGGGATTGCCTCGATGATCATGGGGCTTCTCAACGGGGAAGTGTTCACCAACGAGGAGCTGCTGGTTGGCCCCACCCGCCTTGTCACCTCCGCCCTTTTCGGCAGGCCGATGGACAGGATCCTTACCCTCATGCCCCTGGCGGAAAAAGGCGGCAGCGTGGTAAAACTTTTCTATTTTTTCGGTTTTACCATCGCGGTTGGGGTCATACTCAATTCGGCAGGTTTTCTGGTGAATATAGCCAACCGGTTCATAATGAAAAAATACGAGGAGGCCATTTTTTCCAGGACAGGCCTGGCCGGGCTTCTCCTTTTCTGGTACGCCCTTTTCATCGCCCTGCGCTGCATGCTTGGGGGGCGCTTCAGGTGGTTCGATCTTGCCGGCCTCCTTGTACCGGCCTCCTGTGTTTTTTTCGGCCCCCTTATCTGGCGCTGCGTTTCGGGGAAACGGCCGGTTCTCGCGCACGGGCTTATGGTGTTTGTCATGGAAGGTTTTGTGGAAATTCTGGAAACCGCTTCAACCTGCGTTTCAAATACGGTAAGCTTTCTCAGGGTAGGCGCCTTCGCGCTTTCCCACGCGGTGCTGTCCTATATCGTATTCCGTTTTTCCGAAGAGCTGGCGCATGCCGCGGGCGGGCCGGCAGGTCCGGTCTCCGCCCTGTTTGTCATGGTCTTCGGAAACGTGGTGATTATAGTCCTTGAGGGAATGATCGTTGCCATCCAGGTGGTACGTCTCCAATATTACGAATTTTTCAGCAAGTTCTTTACCGAAACGGGGCTTGAGTTCAGGCCCTTCCGTTTCAGGAAAGGGACAGGCGAACAGGAGTGAATGTATGAAGCGAAAAATCACGGTTCTGGTCTTGATGCTTGCGGGCGCCGCCGCGGTGTTTGCCCAGGAGGCCGGGGGCCAGGACGCCGCGTCCCAGACTTCGGTCTGGAAATATTTTGCGGCGGCCCTGGCGGTCGGTATTTCCTGCATAGCCGGCGGCATCGCGGTCGGTCAGATTGGCTCGGCGGCTATGGGGGCAATGAGCGAAAACGAGGATCTTTCCGGAAAGGCGCTGCCCTACGCGGGCCTTGCGGAAGGCATCTGCCTCTGGGGATTCCTTGTAGCCCTGCTTATTCTAATCCTCTGAAGATCCGCTTCGGGTAAGGCGCTGCCGTGGATTTTTTCTTTATCGGCGATCCCGAACTGGTTACCGCCTTTCGCTTTATCGGCGTTGAGGGAACCGCCGTCAGGGATCCCGCCGAAGCGGCGGAGGTGTTTCGCGGGATTACCGAGGGCTGGAACGAAACCGCGGGCGCGGTACTGCCCCGGCCGCCGGGCGGGGGCTGCCGCGTGCTCATCATAACGGAGGAAACCGCGGACTGGCTTGGGGATCTTTTGATCCAATGGCAGCTTTCCGGCAACTACCCCCTGGTGGTTGAAATTCCCGGCATCATGGGACGGGTTCCCGGCCGCAAGACGCTGGTGGATTCCATCAGGGAAGCCATCGGGGTTCATGTGTAAAGGTTGATTTTATGGAAGAATTGCAGTCTACCGAACTTCTTGATCGCGAAATTCTGGAGGATGCCCGGAAAAAAGCCTACCGGATACTCAGGACGGCCGATGAAACAGTCAGGGCAAACGCCGCGGCCTGGGAGAAAAAGACTCTCGCCGCGCTGGACGGGTTGAGGCTGAAATACGCGGAGCGCCGGAAACTTGCCGCGGCGGAAATCATGGCCCGGCTTCCCCTGGACAGGCGCAGGGCAGGGTCTGAAAGAATCGAGGGGCTGCTCAGGGACGCGGAGGAAAACTGGTACAGGGGCCTCTGCCGCGCGAAGGTTTTGGACATTCTCAAAAGGGAGCTTGCCCGGCGTCTTGAGGAATGTCCCGAATTCGCCGCTCCGGAGGAGTCCGGCGGGAAGCCGCGGGTTTTTATCCGCTGCCTTGACCGGGCCGGGGCGGAGTCCCTTCTTGAAGAACTTTTACCCGGCCGGACCTTCGACATTGAGGAAGCGGCCGCCGGCCCGGGCGCGCCGGTACCCGAAATTGTCCTTGACGGCGGGGCGGTGCGCATAACGGCCTCCGTCGGCATGGCGCTTGACGAGATCCTTCGCGAAAAACGGGCGGAACTGATCGCCGCCCTGATCGGGCAGGATCCGTCCGAAGCCGCGGATATTTCCGGCCTGTGCCCCGGCGCGGAATCCGGCGGGGGGCTTTCGTGATTGAAGGCAGGGTCAAACGCATATCCGGCCCCATTATCCGCGCCGGGGGCATGGGCGGCGCGGGACTCTTCGACCTGGTCGAAGTGGGAGAGAAACGGATCACCGGCGAGATAGTCCGCCTTGAAAGGGACGAGGCGGTCATTCAGGTGTACGAAGACGACACGGGCATGAAAATAGGCGCCCCCGTTTTTTCCAGGGGGCGTCCCCTTTCGGCGCTTCTGGGGCCGGGTCTTATGGGCGCCATTTACGACGGCATACAGCGGCCCCTGCAGGTTCTTTACGAAAAAAGCGGCGCCTTTATGGATTCCGGCGAGCGCGGGGACCCTCTCGATCTGTCAAGGAAATGGCATTTTGTTCCGGACGCGGGCCTCGCGGCGAGAATCGCGGCGGGGGAAAAGGTCGAAGCCGCGCCGGGGCTTGTCCTGGGAACGGTAAAGGAAACCGGAAGCCTTACCTGCAAAATCATGGTTCCGCCTGACTCGAAGGGCGGCCCCGTCGCGTTTCTCGCGGCGGAGGGCGATTACGGCGTCCTTGAGGCCGCCGCCGGAACCGGTCCCGGCGGGGAGATACCCTTTGCCCAGTGGTGGCCGGTTCGGCTTCCCCGGCCTTCCGCGGAACGGCTTTCCCCCGATCAGCCCCTGGTTACCGGGGAGCGGGTCATCGACGTGTTCTTCCCCCTTTCCAAAGGCGGTACGGCGGCAATACCCGGCGGCTTCGGCACGGGCAAGACCATGACCCAGCACGCCATCGCCAAGTGGTGCGACGCGGACGTGATCATCTACATCGGCTGCGGCGAACGGGGCAACGAGATGACCGACGTGCTTGCCGAATTCCCGCAGCTGCGGGATCCCCGCAGCGGGCGTTCCCTTATGGAAAGAACCGTGCTCATTGCCAACACCTCCAACATGCCCGTCGCCGCGCGGGAGGTTTCCATCTATACCGGCGTGACCCTGGCCGAATACTACCGGGACATGGGCTTTCACGTCGCGATTATGGCGGATTCTACCAGCCGCTGGGCCGAGGCCCTGCGGGAGCTTTCCGGCCGCATGGAGGAGATGCCCGCCGAGGAGGGCTTTCCCGCGTACCTTCCCACAAGGCTCGCCGAGTTTTACGAGCGGGCGGGCAGGGTGCGCGCCCTCTGCGGCGAGGAAGGATCGGTCTCCATCATCGGCGCGGTGTCTCCCCCGGGCGGTGATTTTTCCGAACCTGTCACCCAGCACACAAAGCGCTTTATCCGCTGTTTCTGGGCGCTTGACCGGGATCTTGCCAACGCCCGGCATTACCCGGCGATAAGCTGGACGGACAGCTATTCCGAATACGCCGGCGAAGTAAAGTCCTGGTGGGAAAGGGTGAACCCCCGCTGGGCCATTGTCCGCCAGCAGAGTCTTGATCTGCTGAAGCGCGAGCAGCGCCTTGCGGAGATCGTGCGCCTGATCGGGCCGGACGCCCTGCCCGACGATCAAAAGGTCGTCCTTATGATCGCGGAGATCATCAAAGACGGATTCCTCCAGCAGAATTCCTTTGACGAGGTGGATATGTACTGCGTTCCGGCGAAGCAGGTGCGGCTTCTGGAACTTATCATGGAATTCCATGAACGGTGCCAGACCTGCATTAAACTCGGAGCGCCCCTTACCAAGATCACGGGTCTGGGACTGCGGGAAGGGCTTTCCCGGCTGAAGAGTACCGTAAGGAACGATACCCCCGGCGGCCTTGACGCGTTTGAAGCCAGGATGCGCTCCGCCATGGAAGAGCTTGAACGGAGTTACCGCACAAGGGAGGTTCTGTGAGGGGCATAGAATACCGGGGGCTTGCCCGGATCGAAGGGCCGGTAGTGATCACCCGGCGGAGCCGCAACGTGGGCTTTAATGAAATGGCGGCCGTGTATGACCGTGACGGGGGACGCCGCCTCGGCCGCGTGGTTGATATGAGCGGGGACTGGACGGCCGTGCAGATCTTCGGAAGCAGTACCGGCCTTTCCGCGGACGACAGCAGGGTGGAATTTCTCGGCAGGCCGATGGAGCTGCGGGTCGGCGCGGGACTTTTGGGCAGGGTGTTCAACGGCCTTGGGGAACCCGTTGACGGCTACGGGGAAATTTTTTCCTCGGACACCATGGACGTAAACGGCCTCCCCATCAACCCCTACGCGAGGACTTACCCCCGGGACTTTATCCAGACCGGCATTTCCGCGATTGACGGAATGAACACCCTGATCCGGGGGCAGAAGCTTCCGATTTTTTCCGGCAACGGCCTTCCCCACAACCAGCTTGCCGCGCAGATTGTCCGGCAGGCGCGTATCATCGACCCGGGCGGGGGGGAAGGTCCGGACAATTCGCAGCCCTTCGTCGTGGTCTTTTGCGCCATGGGCGTCAAATACGACGTGGCCCGTTTTTTCCTTGACGATTTTGAACGCTCCGGGGTTCTCGCCAGCGTGGTGGTGTTCCTCTCCCTGGCGGACGCGCCGAGCCTTGAGCGTCTGGTGGCGCCCCGCTGCGCCCTGACCGCCGCGGAGTACCTTGCCTACAAAAGAAACATGCACGTCCTTGTGGTGATGACCGACATGACCAACTACTGCGAGGCCCTCCGGGAAGTTTCATCCATACGCGGCGAAGTGCCGAGCCGCAAGGGCTATCCGGGCTACCTCTATTCCGATCTTGCGAGCCTCTACGAGCGGGCGGGAAAGATCAGCGGCTCTTCCGGATCCATCACGCAGATTCCCATACTGACCATGCCCAACGACGACATCAGCCACCCCATTCCGGATCTGTCGGGCTACATCACCGAAGGCCAGATAGTGCTTGACCGGGAACTTTTCCAGCGCGGGGTCTATCCGCCCGTGGCCGGCCTCCCCAGCCTTTCCCGGCTTATGAAGGACGGCATAGGGCCGGGCATGACCAGGGAGGATCACAAGGACGTTTCAGGCCAGCTCTTCGCGGCCTATTCAAAGGTAAAGCAGGTCCGCAACCTTGCCTCGATTATCGGGGAGGAGGAGCTTTCCGACTCCGACAGACGTTACCTCAAATTCGGCGAGAAGTTTGAGCAGATATTCCTCAGCCAGGGCGGGGACGAAAACCGGGACATAGGCCGCACCCTCGATCTCGGCTGGCGGGCCCTTGCGGAGATTCCGCGGGAAGAACTGCTTCGGGTCAGGCAGGAATTTATCGAAAAATACCTTGATCCCGTCCTGGCGGAAAACCGCTGACGCGGTTCCTGCGGCCTTACACCGGCAGCCGCGCCAGCAGACTCAAAAGCAGCCGCACCGCGAAGCCGCCTCCGACGCGCAGCGCCAGGAGCGCGAGAATGGCGGCAATGATCCCGCTCAGGTAATTGACCAGCCGCCTTCCGAAGATGATCCGGTTGACGCGGTAGAGCAGGGGCTGGGAGATGGTGTCGATGATGCGCCAGAAGGCGCCGTAGATGTTGCGGTTGGTCATGTAGGCGACAAAGCGCAGTACGAGGATAACGATGAAAAAGCCCAGAATGAAGGAAGCCGCCGACCAGAGCGCGGAAAGCGTGACGGCAAGTATTATGCCAAGGCTGATCCTGCCGTAGTTGGCGACGGTGGAGAAAATATTCTGGGCAAGGGAGAGAAGCGCCATGCCCGCGACGGGGGAAAGGTCGAGAAAGCCCGCCCGGAGACCCGGTATGCCGCGCCAGAAGTTGAGATAGGGATCGGTGACGCGGCAGAGAATTTCCGCGGGCTTTCCGTAACGGACTCCCGAAAACCAGGAAAGCATGACCCGGATAAAAATCAGGATCGTATAAAGGCCGGTAAGACCTGCCAGCAGATTCATTACGACACGCATTATTCCCTCCATGCCTCCGCGACCCCGGCGCAGCGGCCGAGCGCCTCCGGAATTTCCGTTTCGGATACGGTCCCAAGGCCGGTGGCGGTGCGTATAACGCGCTCCCCTCCCTGAACCGGGACATGAATAAACACCGTACAGGCGCCGGGGCTGCCGGCGAGGCAATCCCGCAGGGGGTAAAGATTTTCGTCGCGGTCAAGGGCCTCGCGCCGCAGCCTGATATGGACGGCCTGTTCCCGCCGCGCCGCCGTATCCCCGCCGTCCGCGGACGGCGGGGATACGGCATCCGTCCCTTCCGCATCCTCCGCTTTCCGCGCCGCCGCCCGCACAAGTTTGTTGATGTCCTGCATGCTGGAAACCCTGAAACCCGGCTTCTCCGGATTCTTTTCGTTTGCGGGATCAATGCTGCCAAGGAGGGCGACTATCTCGTCCTCCGCCGCCACGGCCCTGCAGTTCTTCCAGACCCTGGAAAAAAACACAAGGTCTAGCTCTCCCGACTTGTCCTGCAGGACGCCAAAGGCCATCTCGTTGCCGTTCCTGTCGTTGTGGCTTCGCAGGGACTTGAGGACGCCTATGGCGGTATAGGTTCCCGCCTTCGCCTTTGAGGGGGCGGAAAGATCCAGTATGTTCAGATCCAGTTCCTTCGCGTATTTCCGGATGTTACGGTACTTGTCCCACCTGCGTTCCAGGACTTCTTCCTGTCCGGCCGCCTCCTCCGCTTCCCGGGAACCGATGCAGTCATCGACAAGAAAGCTGTGGCGATCCTTGTTCTGCTGGTAGTCGATCTTGCCCCGGAGAATGGCGGCCTTGTCCGCCTCGATTCTGTCGCGGCATTTTTCCCAGGCCCTGGAGAAAAAGGTCAGCTCAATTTCTCCGTTGTAATCTTCCAGGGACGCAAAGGCCATCTTGTCACCCCTGGAGGTAGAAATGATTTTTATGTTTTTTATGATCCCGACAAGGATGCAGCTGCCCGGCGTCAGCGTTTCACGGCGGCCAAGGTCAACCTTTACCACCCGCTGCCAGAGCGCCCTGTATTCGTCCAGAGGGTGGCCCGAGAAAAAGAAACCGATAAGTTCCTTTTCGATTTTCAGTTTTTCCGCCTGGTCTGTTTCCGGAAAGTCTTTGAATTCAAAATCGGGATATTCCTTTTCGCCGCTTTCCCCGAAGAGGCTTGTCTGGCCGAATTTTTTTTCGTCCTTGACGTTCTGGACATATTCCACCGCCCTTTCCAGATTCCCCTGAAGGGTTTCGCGGGGAATTCCGAATACGTCAAAGGCGCCGGTCAGGGCAAGCAGCTCTATCACCTTCTTACCCACAGTTTTTATGTCAACCCTCTCAAGGAAGTCAATAAAGTCCCTGTAGGGCCCCCCGCCGCGGCATCTGATAATCTCGTCCGCCGAAGCCTCTCCCAGCCCCTTAATTCCCAGAAAGCCGTAGACGATGCGGCCTTCCACAACGGTAAAGAGCCTGTCCGAGCGGTTGATGTCCGGCGGATCGATGCCGAGGCCCATCTTCCGCGCTTCGCCGATGCACTCGGAAAGCTTGTCCTTGTCCGTGCTGTGAATCTCGTTGGAAAGGCTCGCGGCCATAAATTCCGCGGGAAAGTTTGCCTTGAGAAAGGCGGTATGGTAGGCGATGACCGAATAGGCCGCCGCGTGGCTCTTGTTGAATCCGTATCCGGCAAAGGGAATGAGAAGCTCGAATATTTCATCGGCTTTTTTTTCGTCGTAACCCCGTTTAACGGCGCCGGCGATGAACTTCTCCTTCTCCTTGATCATTTTCTCCATGTTCTTCTTTCCCATGGCCCTGCGCAGCTCGTCCGCGTGGCCAAGGGTAAAGCCGGCGACAATCCGGGCGACCTGCATAACCTGTTCCTGGTAAGTGATGACGCCGTAAGTCTCCCTGAGCAGGCCCTCCAGGCTTGGGTCGGGGTAGGTAATTGTCCCGCCGTTTTTGGATTCGATAAACTTGGGTATGTTGTCCATGGGGCCGGGCCGGTACAGCGCGTTAAGCGCTATCAGGTCTTCGATTCTTCCGGGTTTGGCCTTTTTGAGGATATCCTGCATTCCTTCGGATTCAAACTGGAACACCTCGAAACTTTTCCCCTCGCCGAGCATTTTGAAGGCCGCTTCGGATTCGGCCGTTCCGCTTTCGGAAATATCTTCGATGCGGAAATTCGCGTACTTTCCGCCGCGCAGGCGTATCAGTTCCAGGGTGTGCCTGATCACGTCAAGGGTTTTAAGGCCGAGAAAATCCATTTTGACCAGGCCGCAGCTTTCCAGATGATTCATGGTGTACTGGGTGGCTATGCCCCCGGTCCTGGGGTCACGGTAGAGGGGCACAAAATCGTGGAGGGCAGACTTGCCGATAACCACCCCGGCGGCGTGGATACTGGAATGCCTGTTGAGACCCTCGAGCTTCCTGGCCAGGCTGAAGAGTTCCGTATAACGCGAATCCCGCTCCAGTTCGCCCAGTCTGGGTTCCGCCCTGAACGCCTTTGCCAGGGAAACTTCGGGGCCCCTGGGAATGAGCTTGGTGATCATGTCCGATTCGGGGATGCTGATGCCCAGCGTCCGGGCAACGTCCTTGATCACCTGCTTTGCCCCCAGGGTTCCAAAGGTGATGATCTGGCCGACCTGCTCCTTGCCGTATTTGCCGGTAACGTATTCGATTACCTCATCCCGCCGCTCGTTGCAGAAGTCCACGTCAAAGTCGGGCATGCTGATGCGTTCGGGATTGAGGAAGCGCTCGAAGAGCAGATCGTACTTGAGGGGGTCGATGTCGGTGATGCGCAGGGCGTAGGCCACAATGGAACCCGCCCCGGAACCGCGGCCGGGGCCCACGTCGATGCCGTGCTCCTTGGCCCAGTTGATAAAATCCGCCACGATAAGGAAGTAGCCGGTGAAGCCCATTTTGATGATGGTATCCAGTTCGTATTCGGCGCGGCCGCGGATCTCTTCCCCCCGGGCGGCCGCTTCACCTTCCGCGTCCTCCCCCAGCTCGCGGGGGTAGCGCTTCGGCAGCCCCCCGGCGGTCAGATGCCGCAGGTAGGCGTCCGCGCCGGAAAAATCCGGGGGGATGGGAAAATCCGGGAGGTACCGGGGCAGGTCTTCAGTTTCCACCCGGGGAATGTCCGTCCTGCAGCGGGCGGCGATCCGCAGCGAATTGGCGACGGCCTCGGGGTATTCGGGAAACAGGGCGGCCATTTCATCCCCGGTTTTAAGGTAGAAACTGTCCCCGTAATACCGTTTCCGCCTTTCGTCGGAGCGGAGCTTTCCGGTTCCGATGCAGAGGAGCACGTCATGGGCAACCGAATCTTCCTGTTTGAGGTAGTGGACATCGTTCGTCACAACCAGGGGGATGCCGGTACGCCGGGAAATTCCGGCAATTTCCTCATATATTTCCCGCTCGGAAAGGGAACAGCCCCGGATTTCGCCCGCGGGAATACCGTGATCCTGAATCTCAAGGTAGAAATTATCATCCCCGAAAATATCCCGGAACCGCCTGGCTCTCTGTTCCGCCCTGTCCGGCTTTCCCTCCTGAACAAGCCTGGGTATCTCCCCGGAAACGCAGGCCGAAAGGGCAATGAGGCCGCCGTGGTATTTGATCAGAAGCTCCTCGTCGACGCGGGGCCGGTAATAGAAGCCTTCGGTGTAGGCAAAGGAACAAAGTTTCACCAGGTTAAGGTAGCCCTCCCGGTTTGAGGCCAGAAGCACCAGGTGATGGTATTTATTCTCGTTTTCGGCGCCCTTTTTCTCAAGACGGGAACCGGGCGCGACATAAACCTCGCAGCCGACAATCGGGGTAATGGGATTTTTCCGCGGTTCGTGCTTGCCGGCCGCGTTGAGGGTTTCCCGGCAGGCGGCTATAAATTCCATCGCCCCGAACATATTGCCGTGGTCGGTAAGGGCAAGGTATTTCATGCCCAGTTCTTCCGCACGGTCGGCCAGGCTCATTACCGAAACGGCGGCGTCCTGCAGGGAAAAATCCGAATGGACGTGAAGGTGAACAAAATCGGTCATATTTTGGAATACTACCGTAAAATACCCTTCCCCGCAAGGATTATTTGATGTATTATTATGAGGTCTCGCGGGACTTCGGTTTCGCGAAAAAGTACAGGCAGATTGTCAGCAGGAGGAAAGATATGGTTAGTACAAAAAAAAGGAAGTATGAATTCAACTGGGACGAAACCGTAGGGGCGGATATGCAGATAGCCCGGCCCCATCTGGGCCCCAGCACCAGAATTGAGACTTACCGGCTTTTTCAGTTTACCCTGAGGGATGTGCTGGAACAGCATTACGGCGCCGAAACGGCGGATACCCTTTTCCGGGAGGCGGGAGTTTTGGCGGGCAGGGCCTTCTTTGAAAAATTTCTGAACCACGCCGACAGCGTGTCCTCCCTGGCAAACGCCATACAGAAATCTTTTAACGATTTCGGCATAGGAATTTTCCGGGTGGAAGTCGCCAGGCCCGA
>JAISND010000100.1 GCA_031276615.1 Treponema sp.
TGGCGCTGCCTGCCGTGTTTTTTAAAATGAAGCAGATCGCGCTGCAGGCGTCTTTCGCGCTCGCCCCTCGCGACATAAATGCTCTCCATGCTTCGCGGATCGATCCCGGTGCGGTACATCACGGTGGACAGGGCGCCCGGCACGGGATAAAAATCCTGGGTCTGTTCGGGAACAAAGCCGCTTTTCCCGAGCCAGAGGGCAAGCTCCACCGCGTCCTCAAGATCGCATCCGGGATGAGCCGAAATAAAATAGGGGATGAGGTACTGCTTCAATCCCAGCCGCCGGTTGATTTCGGCGTAATCCTTCCTGAACCGCTCGTACGATTCTCCGCCGCGCTTCCCCATGGCGTGGAGAACCGCCGGCCTTATATGCTCCGGCGCAACCTTGAGCTGCCCGCTTATATGATAACGGCAGAGGGTTTCGAGAAACTCTCCGCCGCGCCGCCTGTCAAGCTGGATAAAATCAAAACGGATGCCCGAGCGGATGAAAACCTTTTTGATTTTTTTCGCGGAACCCCGCGCGCCGCAGTCAAGCTCCCGGAGCGCCTTCAGGGTTTCAAGAAAGGGGCCGTGATCCGCGCGGAGCCGGGGACAGGGTTCGGGGAAAAGACATTCCCGGTGCGCGCAGAAGGCGCCGCGTTGCTGCTTTTCGCAGGCGGGACTCTGGAAATTCGCGGTGGGGCCGCCCACGTCATGGATATATCCCTTAAAGCCTTCAAGCCCCGCAAGCAGACGCGCCTCACGGCAAAGGCTCTCCCTGCCGCGCGCCGTAACAGCCCGTCCCTGATGAAAGGTAATGGCGCAGAAGGAGCAGCCGCCAAAACAGCCGCGGTTTGACACGAGGGAAAATTTCACTTCGGCAAGGGCGGGAACGCCGCCTTCCGCGTCGTAGAGGGGATGGGCCTTCCGCGCAAAGGGAAGCTCGTAGACATGATCCAGCTCCGCGCCGCCCAGGGGGAAGGCGGGGGGATTCTGGACAACCCAGCGGCCGCCGTCGCAGGGCTCCGCAAGGGGCAGGCCGCTTTCGGGATCGGCGTTTGCCTTCTGCAGCATGAAATGCTCCGCGAAGGCGCGGAGGGAAGCGGCGTCACTCCCCTTCACCGCGTCATAAGAGGGAAGCCGCAGAACGCCGCGCCACTTTCCGGACAGATCGTTCCACTGTTCAGCCACGGCGCCTTCGCGGCCGCGGTAAGGCACGCAGGTTCCCCGTACATCACGGATATCGCCGATTGCTTCCCCCGCGGCCAGGCGGCGGGCAATTTCAAGCAGGGGCTTTTCGCCCATGCCGTACACGAGAATGTCCGCCTTTGAATCGAGAAGCAGGGAACGGCGCACCGTGTCCGACCAGTAATCATAATGGGCAAAACGGCGAAGGCTCGCCTCAATGCCGCCCGTGATGACGGCCGCGTCCTTAAAGGCGCGCCGTATCCCTTCGACGTAAACCAGGGTGGCCCGGTCGGGACGCAGGCCGGCGCGGCCGCCCGGCGAGTAGGCGTCCTCCCCGCGCGGCTTTTTTGCCGCGGTGTAATGGGCAACCATGGAATCCATGTTGCCCGCGCCCGCCAGGAAAGCAAGACGCGGCCTTCCCAAAACGGCATACGAGGAGGGATCCTTCCAGTCCGGCTGGGGAATGACGCCGACCCGGAAACCGGCGTCCTCAAGAACCCGGCAGATCAGGGCCGCGGCAAAAGAAGGGTGATCGACATAGGCGTCGCCTGAAACGAAGATAAAATCGCAGAAATCCCAGCCCCTTGCCTCCATATCTTCGCGGCAAAGGGGCAGGAATTGCGGGCAGGAAAGATCACACGCCGACAACGGCGGTAACCTGGGGTACTTCCTTTTTAAGATAGTTTTCAATTCCCATCTTGAGAGTCATCTGGGCCATGGGGCATCCGCCGCAGGCGCCGGTCAGTTTTACCGAAACCGTGCCGTCATCGGCTACCGAAACGAATTCGACATCCCCGCCATCCGCCTGGAGCGAGGGCCGTACATTGTTCAAAGCGCTCTTGACCTGTTCTTCCAACATAATTATCTCCTGTAGCAGAGTTGTCAGGAAATTTCAGTTTCCGGACAACAACCGCCTAAAAACAATAGAGTTGTTCAAAAAATTCAGTTTTTGAACAACAACCTTTAAAAATACCGCAATTTCGCAGCCTGCGAACCGAAGGTTCGTTGGCGGGAAATTGCAAGACCTGTGAAACAACCAACCGGGTTGTTGAACAAGTCTAATATACCAAAATAGTTTGATAACGGCAACACGCCAGGAGGCAGGGCAAAGGGTTTCCGGCTCATTGCAAAAATGCCGGCCGCTCATTAATATGGAACAATAAGGAGGTTTCCATGCCCGATATAGACAATTCCTGTCAGAGTTTCCGGAATGACGGCGTCCCTGGAAGATCTCCCGCGGCGCAGGGAGTGCTGACAGATACCATGCTGCGTTATCTCGGGGAAGCTTCCCCCTGGCTGCGGTTTGTCGGAATACTCTCGTTTATCGGATGCGGATTAATGGTTTTCGGGGGAATTATCGCTGCCATCGTATTGTATGCCGTTTCAGGTGCGGACAGCGAATTCGGTGAATTCCCCGCGGTGATTCTTGGCCTTGTCTATATCGCGTCCGGGGCGCTGGTTTTCTTTCCCGCGCGTTTTATCTATTCCTTCGGATCAAAAATTCGCGGCTACCTGCTTAGCCGCTCCGGCGAAGACCTTGAGGAGGCTTTCAGGAACAACAAGTCTTTCTGGAAATTCTGCGGCATTTGTTCCATCGTCTGTCTTGCCCTCATCCCGCTGGGAATCATCGGCAGCCTTATCGCCGTAATAGGTTCCGCTTTTCTCTAGCAGGGGCTTCATTTTGCCAGCAGTCCCGCCAGGGCCGGAATGGAAATAAAATTCCCGATGGCTCCGCCCAGGCTGGAAAGGAAGAATACCAGGAGTGCCCTGGTTATCCTGTTCCGGTAGATCCCTTTCAGGCTTGCCACGTCTTCGGAGATGGTCTGGGTATCCGAGACCCGGGGTTTCCGCATGGCCGCTTCGACAATGCCGGAAAAAAGCCCCACGCCGATAAAGGGGTTGACGGTGGCGACGGGCGCGCCCAGAAAGGAAACGAGGATTGAAAGGGGATGACCAAGGGCGATGAGGGAACCCAGGGCGGCGAGGGAACCGTTCCAGAGAACCCAGCGGAGGAGCATGGAAAGGCTTACGCCGGCGCCCGCGCGGAAAAATCCCGCGGCGATCAGGGCGGCGATGAGAAGGGGTATAAGCCAGCCGGCCGCCTTTGACAGAAAGGCCGGGGGCGGTATGATGTCGAGATCGGCGACATCGGCGGACTCTTCGCCCGCGGCCAGTTTTTCAAGATGAGATTCAATTCCCCGCAAATGTCCCGCGCCGACCACCGCGACGGACTTTCCCGCGCCTCCGGCCGCCGGGGACGCCGCGCCCGCCCCGGTTTTTGCCGCGTCGAAAATTTTCGCCGCCAGGTAGCGGTCACGTTCGTCGATGAGGGTTTCCTTGACGCCGGGAAGGTAATCCGCAAGTTCGGACATCATGCCGTCAAGCTCGCTGTGTTTCTTGAGGTTTTCTATTTCCTCGGCGCTTAATTTTTCCGTGGTAAAGGCGCTTGAAAGGAGCGACGCAAGGAGTTTGCATTTGCTCCAGAGGCCGCAGCGGGCCCAGGCGCGGCGCAGGGTGATCTGGACATCGCGGTCACAGAAGCTGTAGGAGATGCCCAGTTCGCCGGCCGTCTCAACGGCGGCCTTCATTTCATCGCCCGGCCTGACGCCAAGCTCGTCGCCAAGACGGCGCTGAAAACCGGAGAGCACAAGGTTGGCGATAAGGAGGAAGCCCCTGCCTTCCCTGAAAACCTTTGACACATCAAGCGCTTCCCAGTTTTCCTTCTGGCTTATGGAACCGTAGCGGCTCTTGTCAATCTCCACGCAGACCATGCCGGGTTTCTCTTCGCGTATGATGCGGCTTACTTCTTCAATGCTTTCCCGCGAGATATGGGCCGTACCGACCAGGATTATGTCCTTTTCTCCCAGGGAAACGCGGATGACGTTACTGTTCATCTGTAATCCTTTAAAAAGCGTCCAGACCCCGTTCCTTGACGATCCATTCATTGATCCGGTATTCGGGGGTATATTTGCGGTCAAGTTCACGAACCTGGATAAAATATTTGTCCGCGAGGTTTTTGTTCCCCCGGATGTCATAGTAATTTGCCAGGTAGAAGAGCATTTTCGATTTGTTTTCAAGATTTTTTTCCCGGTCTATCTTGAGGGCCATATCCGTATCACCGGCCTGATCGTGGTAAAGCCTGAGCATTGACCATTCAAGGCTTTCCCTGGGGGCGCTTCGAAGCACCTGGGCAAGAAACTGTTTGGGATCGTTTGTGTTTTCCGCGCGCATCCAGTTCACCACCGCGAGCAGGGCGTAGCCGTATTCTTTGGGCGCCTGCCGGTAGGCGTCAAGAAAAGCGTCCCTTGCCTGCGCCCACTGATGGTTCCGCATTTTTAACATGCCTATGCCCTCAAAGGCAAAATAGTATTCCGGCTTGAGCCGCGCCAGTGTGGTATAGTCCTTTTCGGCCCCGCTGTAGTCGCCGCTTTCGTCCTTGATTCCCGCGCTGTACACATAGGCAAGGAAGTTGTCCGGATCCATGGCGATGGCGCGGGTGAATTCCTCCAGGGCTTCGGGCTTTCTGTCAAGCTCCACCAGGGCCGCTCCCCGGTCAACGGCGATCCAGTAGTTGTCCGGTTCAAGCCGCTTCGCCGCGTCAAGATCGTCCAGGGCCTGTTTGACATAGCCCGCGCCCTTGTAAAGCCGGGCGCGCTCGTGCCGGGGACTGGCCCAGCGGGGATAAAGTTTGACAGCCTGGTTCAGGTACTGTTCCGCCTTTTTCGGATCATGGTTATAACGGTACACGATGGCCCTTCCTGTCAGGGCCTCGCCGTTTGTATCGTCCGCGGCCAGGGCGCGGTCAAAATAACCCGCCGCCGTCCTGAGGGACTGGGCGCGGAGGGCGATGTAACCGAGACCGGTGAGGGCCTTGACGTTTTCCGGATCGGCTTTAACCACCCTTTCCAGAACGGAGCGCTGTTCCCGTTCTTTTCCCTCGGCCGCGGCGGAGTTCGCAAGCACCAGCAGGGCGTCCAGGTTGTCCGGTTCTTCCGCGCTGATTTTCTCCGCGATGGTCCGCGCCTCGCCGGGCCTGCCGGCCGAATTCAGCACGGACGCCCTGAGCAGTTGTATCTCCGTACTTTGGGCTTCTTCGGCCCCGATTTTGTCAAAAAGGGCGAGGGCCCCGTCAAAATCCCTCAGGGCAAGCAGCTCCGATACCCTGGTCAAAATTTCCCGGGTACCGGCGGCTTCGGGAAGCGGCGGCAGGCTTTCCGCCGCAGCCTCCGCCGGACTTTCTTCCGGAATTTCCGCCGCCTTTTTTTCGGCCGGTTTTGAAGAAGCGCAGGAGAATAACAGGGACGCAAGAATCAGCAAAAAAAGAAAGAACCCGGCTCCTCCCCGAAGGGCGGCCCGGAGCGAACTGGTATTCATGGTTACTTATAGTATACAATAATTGATAAACCGGCAATGAGGCTGCCGAAACATGCCGCCTGTTCCGGCGGGCTTCTCAAGCCCGTGAATCTGTTTTAGGGGCTTATACTATTGATGAGAAAACCTGTTGTTCCCCGTATTTTTTCCCTCCTTGCCCTGTACTGCGCCGTGTTCATCGTCCTGGTGCTGGTACAGTTTACCAGGCGGGGGAATTTTACCCAGCGTATCGGTCCCATGGTGATAAGCGGACAGTACCGGCCTGCCGGAGAAGGCGAAAGGGTCGGTCCCGGATCCCCCCTGTCGGGGGGTGTCAGCGTTTATTTCGGCGGCCTTGAATTCATGCTGAAAACCAGGGACGGCGACGGCGGATTTGCCCTTGTCGATGCCGGGGGCGGGCATGAGGAAGCGCTTCCCGAATACATGGCCCTTTCCGGAGATACGGCGAAGTTCCTCCTGCCCGGCGGATCCGAAGTTGCCTTTACCACCCGTTATTCGGGCGGCGTGCCGGAAATCCTGATAGACGGAAATTTTGCCGAAGGTTTTTCCGGGCTGGAACTTCCCTTCAGACTCCAGCGTTCGGCCAGAATGCGCGAAGGTTCCGACGGGCAGTTCAGCGTGTACCACGACGGGTTTTATTACAGTTTCAGCCGTTCCGTACAGGGAGAGGAAAACAGTGTTCTTTCCCTGAAGGCCGAATCTTCCCCTGTTTTCTACCGGGCAGTACCGGAAGAAAAAAGTTTCAGCCCCGCGGACTACATCGTGGAGCAGGCCGGGAGTTCCCAGTCCTTTAACGAGGCCCTTGCCAAATGGAGGGATCGGAATTTTTCCCTGTGGAACCAGAACATTTCCTCCCGGAATGACGAGGATACGGTGGTTGCCTATGTCTGCGAAGCGCTGCGCCGGGGCAGTTACCGGGCCGCCGTCGCCGCGGTGTCCCCCGTCTTTCTTTCCGGCGGCCGCCGGAGCTACGAATCTTCCGTGTACCTGGGCGGCATGGATCTGGGTCTCCGTTCGTTTACCGCGGCGGAGCGCGAAAAAATCAGCCGGCTTTCCCGTCTTATCAATGAAAAATCCCTCGAATTCCTGAAAGAGAGTCATGTGTTTGAATTTTTTGCCGTGCGGGGACTCATCAATTTTATTGACGACGGCGTGGAGCTGATCCGTTCGATAGACCCCGCGACTCTAAGTCCCGATTTGAGCCCGGCGATTTTTGAAGGCTGCCAGGACCTGAAGCAGTGGCGTCCCCACGGGGACAACCCCTTTGAACGGCTTGTTGATCAGGCCTGTTATGTGATATCCGAAGGTGTCCGCAGGGATGAAAACAGGGTTTTGGTTTTCCGGGGCGGCAGCGCCGATATTGAATTTAACCTCAGGCTGGGAGCGGCCCTGCGCTCATGGGCGGAAGGGTCGGGCAATAACGACTGGGCGGCGCTGGGCCGTTCGTTAATACTTTCGGCTCTTTCTACCGGCGACGGCAGCGGTTCCGTGCCTCAAACCCTGGTACTCCCGGACGCCGGAAAATCCGGCGAAGCGCCGGGAACCCGCCTGAGCGCCGCCCGGCTTTACCGCATCCTCGATTCCGGCGAATACCGTCCCCGCGCCGCGGTAATCGGTTCGGGGGTAAACGGCATCTGGGCATGGACCGCCGCTTCGTCGGTCAGCGCGGCGCAGGACGGCAATGTG
>JAISND010000112.1 GCA_031276615.1 Treponema sp.
TTCGGATAACGCCCCTTCATCTCCCTGCGGACATCCCGGTACGATCCCGACCAGAATTTTTCCAGATCCCGGGTTATCTGAATGGGCCTGTCCGCGGGGGATAAAAGATGAAAGGTAACCGGAACTGACAGGATCCGGCAGACTCCGGATATGCCCAAAGCCTCCTGGAGGCGCAGAAAAACTACGGGTTCTCCGGAACCGTAATCAATGCGTTTTTTCCCGCCTCCGGGCAGTTGAAACCGATCCGGCACAAGGCGCCCGAGTTCGGCTGTTTTTTCCCAACCCAGACGGTTCTCCAGGGCCTGTACAAGCCCCCGGCCGTCAACAAGCGCGGCCCTTCCGTCCTCCGCGCCGTCTTTTATAAAGGGGCCAAGCCAGTCCGCGGCTTCCCGTATCAGCGCTTCATCGGTCCATGCGGGCTTCGTGCCGGATGCGGCCCCGTGTTTCTCAAAAAAACGTATGCGCTCAAGAAGGCGGCGGGGGTTTCCGCTGTCTTCGTCCCAGGGAAGTACGGCGAGTCCCTTTTCCCCGAGCAGGGGGCCAAGCGCGGGAAGCAGTTCTTCCCTCAGGCTCGGGCGGCGTTCTTCCGACAGGATGAGCCTTCCGGCGCGTGTTACCCTGACTGTCCGGGGGACAAGCCCCTTCCATTCGATCCCCTGTTCGACAAGGGACTGGTTTCCGAGTATTTCAAGGGCAAGCGCCGGAGAAACGGGAACCGCCAGGCGGATAAAGCCCAGCCTTTCCCCCGCGTCCGCCTCAAGGCCGCAGATCCACCGGGAACGGGCAAGGGCGCCCCTTATCCGCCCTTCCCTGCCGGAACTGAACCGGAAAACAGCTTCCCCGCTGTTCCGCGCGGGGGCGGCTTCGCTATCCTGGCGCAGGGCAAGTCTGTCGGGAAAGGCGGGCGCGAGCAGCTCCCCGATATCCGCTTCATCCCCGGCGGTCCAGTCCGCCCGAAAGGGAACGCCGAGTCTGCGGCACAGATCCGCGGCGTTTTCCCTTACCCGCGCGGCCCAGGCTCCCCGGGGTTCCTTCCGCACAAGCTCCAGCCGGCGGCCGAAATCCGCGTCGTCCTCTATGCCGGAGCCGTCCCGCCCGGAAAGAATTGCCGCCGCGGTACAGGCAAGCGGGGCAAGGCGGCCCCCGCCCGCCGCCGGCAGGCGGCCGCTTCGGCCTTCCGGGGAATCGGGCGGCTGTTCCGCCGCGGCGGTATCCCGCCGGAGTCCGGCCAGACAGATTCTGCCGAGCCGGGGTTCCAGGCCGAGCCTTGCAAGAGCCCTCCCCGTTTCGGTGGGTTTTCCGTCCCTGTCCGCGGCGCCCATTTCCCAAAGCAGTTCAAGGGCCCTGTCCCAGGCCGCCTGGGGCGGCGTTTCCAGCCAGGGCAGCCCGTCCCTGCGGCGCACGCCCCAGAGAAGGCAGTCCAGAACCGCCGCGGAAAGATCTGTCCGCCGTATTTCACTGTCCGTTTCCTCCTGCCGCGGCTCATCCTGCCGCCACAGCCTGATACAGCGGCCGGGGCCGAGGCGGCCTGCCCGGCCCGCGCGCTGATCCGCCGAATTTTTACTCACCGGTTCCAGGGAAAGCCGGTTCATTCCGGTGGGAAGGTGGAATCGCCCGATCCGCGCGTAGCCTGAATCAATCACAAGGCCGATGCCCGGTATGGTAAGCCCCGTTTCGGCAACGTTAGTCGAAAGAACGATGCGGCGTCCGGAACCGTCCGGCGGCGCGATAACCCGGCGCTGCTCCCCGAGCGGCAGGGAACCGTGGAGGGGGAGAATTTCAAAATCCCTGTCCAGGCCGCTGTTCCTGAGGTACGCGGCGGCATCGGCGATTTCACGCCGGCCGGGGAGGAACACGAGGATATCGCCCCCCCGCGAAACCGCTGCCGCGCCCGGTGCGCCTGCCGCCTCCTCTTCCGCGATATCCCGGACAGCCGCCGCCCACTCCTTTCCCTGGGCTTGCCGCTGCGGCAGGGGCCGGTAGGAGATTTCCACCGGGAACACGCGGCCCGGACAGTCTACAAGCGGCGTCAGGCGGTTTTCAGGCCGATTTTCGGCGGAATCGATGAAGGACGCTATTCCCGCGGCGTCCATGGTGGCGGACATCACCAGGATACGCAGGGGAGATCCCATGCGGCGGAGATCCAGCGCGAAGGCAAGGGCCAGATCCGCATGAATCGAACGTTCGTGGAATTCGTCGAACACAAGGGTGGAAACGCCGGGCAGTCCGGGATTCTCCTCCATGCGGCGTACAAGGAGGCCTTCGGTAACAACTTCAATCCTGGTTTTGGCGGAGACCCGCCTTTCGAGTCTGACCGAGTACCCTGCCCTTTCGCCTGTTTTCTCTCCCAGAAGTTCCGCCATCCGGGAGGCAATGGCCAGCGCCGCCGCCCGCCGGGGTTCCAGCACGATGATGCGGCCCCCGGAGTTTCGCCTGTCGCCGCTTTCCATCAGGGCAAGGGGAACGAGGCTTGACTTGCCGCTCCCCGGATCGGCGCGCAGCACGGCAGCGCCGGAAGTCTCAAGGGCTTCACAAATCGCGGGCAAACGGGGAAAAAGGGGAAGCTCCGCGGCGGCGTCTGTCCGTGAAAAAGAAAATTCCATATCCTCATGGTATAAGGCCCCTGTGTTCACAGTTTCCTATTTTACCGAAAAAAGGTATTGTGGGAACCTCTGCTAAAACAGTTCCCCCTGGCCGTCGCCTTTTTCCCCGTCCCCGCCGGCAGCCCCGGCCTTCAGCATCGCGCTGTCCGGCGCTTTGAGCAGGGCAAGGAATTCTTCCTCGCCGATAATGGAAACGCCGAATTCTTTTGCCTTCCTGTTTTTTGCGGAACCGGATTCGGGGTCTTTTGTGACAAGGTATGAAAGGTCCTTTACCACCGAAGACTTTACCGAGGCGCCGAGGGCCTTTATTTTTTCCCCGGCCTCTTTCCGCTTCATTGAAGAAAGTTCCCCGGTGAAGCAGAAGGAGAGACCCCGCAGGGGCAGTTCTTCTCCGGCAGGCGCCGCGATGCCGATAATTCCCGCCGCCAGAATTTTGTCGATTTCGCCGGCAGTTTCCCGAATCCCCCTGACGATGATCTCCGCGGTAATTTCGCCAAGGCCGTAGACGGAAGCCAGTTCCCCGGCCGGGGCCGCCTTCAGTTTTTCCAGGGTATTGAAACCGGCCTGCGTTACCTTTTCCATGGTGGTTTCGGCGACGCCCTCAAAATCAAGACCCGCGATAAAGGCGGCCAGGGACAGTTCCCGGGGCGTCCTGATATGGCGAATAACTTTGGCCGCTGAAAGTTCGCCCATGCGCTCGTATTCGGCAAGCTCCTTCGCTTCCAGGGTATAGAGATCGTGAATCCGGCGCACCCTTTTCTTTTCAAAAAGCTGGCGAAGCAGCTTTTCACCCAGTTCCCGGATGTCAAGGACCGAAACCCATTTTTCAAGCCGGTGAAGCAGCCGCTTGGGACATTCCGGGTTGGGACAGTAGAGCCTCGTGCCCTCGTCAACAAGATCCGCGCCGCAGACCCCGCAGCGTACGGGAAATTCAATTTCCCTTTCCTCCGCTTCCCGCTCCAGGGCGCCGGCCGGCGCAAGGCCTTCAATCTTGGGGATGATCTCGCCGCGCTTTACCACGGAAACGGCGGAGCCGATTTTCAGTCCCATCGCGCGGATCATGTCGGGGTTGTTCAGGTTGGCGCGCTGGACGGTCGTCCCCGCGAGGCGTACCGGATCCACAATGCCGATGGGCGTATAGGTTGCCCCGGACTCGCTCCATTCCACGGAGCGGAGCACGCTGAAGGCGGTTTCAAGCTCGAACTTGAAGGCGATCTGTTTTTCGGGCTTGGCCCTGCGAAGGTCCGCCATGTCGATCCCCATGTCCTTTACCACAAGGCCGTCAATGTCCACGGGAAGTTTGTCCCGCCTACCCGCCACTTCGGCGCGGTAGGCGATAATCTCCGAAGCGGCCTGAAAGGTTCTTGTTTCGGTTACCTCGAAACCGCGGCCGGAAAGCCATTTGATTTTTTGCAGTTCGTCGGAAAAAAAACCGTCATCTCCGGCCGCGGCCGCGTCGTAGGTGACAAGCCTGAGGTCCTCGCAGCCGAGGCCGTCCTTGCGGCGCATAATGCCGTTTGCCGCGTTGCGGCAGTTCGCCCTGGAGGAATACTTTTTCTTCCAGACCCCGCGGGTCATCACCACTTCACCGCGGACGCCGCCCGAAAAATCCGTGTCCAGTTCCGGAATAACCCCCTTCATGCGCAGGGCGTTAGGGGTAATCTCGTCCCCGGTGATTCCGTCTCCCCGGGTAATTGCCCGGACAAGCTTCCCCTTTTCGTACTGGAGTTCAAGGCTTGCGCCGTCCAGCTTGTACTGGACAAGAAAAATTTTCGTTAGCCCGTTTTTATTTTTGGTTGACGGGGAAGCGGCATCTTCGCCTCTTCCCTTTCTTTTTGCGTTTCCATCCCCGGTTTTTTCCGGTTGTATCCCTGTTTTTTGCGTTTCCATCCCCATCTTTGCCGCCCACTCAAGAAATTCTTCGGGGTTGGCCGCCTTTTCCTGGCTCCCCATCGGCATGAGATGCCTTGCCTTGGGAAAGCCGTCCGTATCCGGCGCGCCCTTTTCCGCGTCGCTCCCGGCGCCGATTTTTTTTATCACCGGACTGTCCGGGGCAAGCCGTTTCAGTTCATCCCAGAGAAGATCGTACTCGGCATCGGAGATTTCCGCCTCGCCGTCGTAATAGGATTTGTTGTATTTCCGGATCAGCCTTTCGAGAATTTTTATCCTGTCCCTGTTATTCGAAGCCATTGTGTTCCCCCAATTTATGGTGTATAAAAAAAAGTTCCCGGACAATGTGGTTTTTCGCAAGCCCCTTTTCCTCGAATTTGGTTTTCGGCCGCCATTGCCGGGGCGGGGCAAAACCGCCATAGGGGTTACTCAGGCCCGGCGTCTGTGACAGTTCCCCGAGGGCCCACTCGCCGTACTCCTCCCAGTCCGTAACCATGTAGATATAGCCGCCGGGAAGAAGTTTTTGCGCCAGGGAATCGGTAAAGGGCCGTTTGATCAGCCGGCGCTTGTGATGGCGTTTTTTCGGCCAGGGGTCGGGGAAAAAGATGTGAAAGGCGGAAACCGATGCGGGGGCTATCATGCAATCCAGAACCCCGGCCGCGTCGTGTTCTACCAGGCGTATGTTTTTCAGTCCGCGTTTTTCTATTTCCAGGAGAAGCCGGCCTATGCCCGCGCGGAACACCTCTATGCCAAGGTAATTCCTGTCCGGATTTTCCGCCGCGATCTGCGCCGTCGCGGCGCCCATGCCGAAGCCTATTTCAACGACAAGGGGCCTGTCGTTCCCGAAAATTTTTTTGAAGTCCGTTTTTTCCGGCGCGAAGGGAACGAGGTATTCCGGCGCGAGGTTCCGGTAGGAACGGAGCTGGGCCGCGGTAACACGGCCTCCCCTGAGAACGTAGCTTTTGATTCCCCGGGCAGGCGGTATCCCCGGCGTCTTGTTCGCATCCATCAACGGAGGGAAATTACATCAGTAAAGGCGGAGGTAAAGTAGAGGGGATCCTCCGCCCAGAGCGCGGCGGTTCTTGCGCTGTCCGGAAGGCTTAGATCACGGACTCTGCCCGAGAGGACGGAGAGGGGCTGGGTAGAAACGTAATTCCCCTGCGCGTCGTAGCAGACAAGCCTGTTTTCGGGATAGGCCGAATTAACCAGATAGTAGCCCCCGGCAATCTCCAGGCTCGGGAAGGGGAACCTGGGTTCATCGGGGGCGTCGAAAACGAGGGGGCGCTCGGAACGTTCCCCGCCCTTGTTTACAAGAAGAACCCGGTATTGACCTCTCGGCAGGGTCTCACCCTCTTCAGGCGCTATGCTCCTGCTGCCTATCCAGGTTTTTCCGTCCTGCTCAAAACTTACCCAGTCTTCGCTCTTTACAAGCCAGCGCAGCTGCTCCCTGTCGTGGTAGAGGTAGAGTTCGTCAAGATTCTCAATGCCGTCTTCGTCATCGGGTATAATAAAAAAGGAAAACCGTTCCTCCGGTTTTTCAGGCCCCTGATAATAAACGAGTTCAACAAAGCCGTAGGAAATTTCCGGCGCCGTCCGGGAACAGGAAAAAAACAATCCGGAAAATAAAAAAAACACTATGCGGAAAACCGTCCCGAAAAAACGGAAAATTCTTCCCCGGCGCATCTTTTCCCTCCGGATTATATATTAATCGCGGGAGCCTCCCGTTGCAAGGGGAACAATTGGCACATTGTCCGGTTTCTTCAGAAACCCGATGAAATCCCTGCTGTGGTGGCTCGCCTTGCATTCCCCCGTTACGTTTCCCGTCAGCATGTCCAGCGCCGCAAACAGGGTCGTGGTCCCGTGCCGGTAATAATCCGCGCTGCGCCCCGCCGGAACATGCGGCAGCAACGGAGCGCTCCGCTCCAGTGCCTGTATCTGCGACTTTCCGTCCACGCACAGAACTATCGCGTTGTCAGGCGGATTCATATACAGTCCCGCCACGCCGGCCGGTTTTTCCCCGAAATGCCGGTCTCCGCTAAACCGGAACTCTTTTTCCGGATGCGGTTTTATTCCCCGTTCCCGAAGAATAGTGTTGACCGTACTTTTACGCAGTGAAAACCGTTTCGCCAATGCGCGGGTACTCCAGTGGGTATGTCCTTCGGCTTTTCCGTGCACGCGATGGTACAAACCCGGTTCTTTACCGCTTCGCTGGCGGGCAGGGTATCTCTTTTGCGGGTTTTATCCCTCAACAGCGCGTCCAACCCGCCCCGGTTATACCGGTTTATGAAGGAGTATCTCAACTACCTATCGACAGGCTTTACCATTCGGGATACCCTCTTTTCCCCGTTTTTCTTCACCACAACCCTTTGATGCAGACGTTACAGTTCCAGCATCAGCATGAAATTTCTGAAAATGTGATAAGGATCCTTTACCGGCAGAGCAACAACTTCGTTGAGAGGGGTATTGTCACGCTTGTGTATCTGTATCCACTCGCCGGTTTGTTTATCAGGATTGGGAAAAACCTGAAAAGTATAATCATATATGCGCTTATACCAATTTCGCCAATATTCAGAATTAAGCCGCTTTGCCATAAGTGCGCTGAAGTAAAGGCTTTCGCTATGTACCCACCAAAGCTTGGTATCCCAACTACCGGTAATGGTTTTTTCCAGTGGATCGCCAGTAAGACGACCGCGGGGTTTGCCACCTTCACGGTCTACATACCGAAAGATACCACCATACTGTTCATCCCAGCCGTATTCTAACGCATAACGGCCGAGAGAATCCGCAAGATCAACATGGGTGACACTCTGCTCCCCGTTCAGAAAATCCCAAAAATGTATA
>JAISND010000125.1 GCA_031276615.1 Treponema sp.
AGAGTCTGTCCATAATGTAGACACATTACGGACAGACTTCCCTGAAATATGGGGGGATACCGCCGCAGACGGGAAAAAACAGGGTACAAGTTTCCCGGATGGCCTGCCGGAAACAGAAGTCCGGTTTTTTTGTCCGTACCCGCCCTGATATTCACTTATTTTTATTGACAGCCGAACCTGTTATATATATACTTTAAGAGATAAAGCGTTTTATCAGCTTGCATTAAAAAGATAATGTTTTATAGTGATATTATGAATATAGATATCTATCGAACCAAAACGGGCCTTTTGGAGCAGGAGATTACCTTCCGGGTAATGACTCCCGATGGATATGAGGAAGGGGATAGGCTGTATCCGGTTTTGTATATGAACGACGGTCAGGATCTGTTTCGTGACGAGGACAGTTTTACCGGTCATAGTATCCGTTACGCGGATTATTACCGGGATTATTCCAAATTCGTGCCCCAGGTGATCATCGTGGGAATAGACTGCCCCCCGACCAACCGGGAACGGAGTATTCAGTATACTCCCTATACCAAGCAGTTCGTAATACCCGAATGGAGTTCCTACGAGCCGGAGGTTGCGGGAACCGGCAGACAATACCTTGAATGGATGGTGAATGAGCTTAAACCCTGGATCGATGAAAAATACCGCACCAGAAAACAGGGCGCCTATACGGGCATCGGAGGTTTCAGCAGCGGAACCATCGTTTCGACCTACGCGGTCCTCAGCTATCCCGGGGCCTTTTCCCGGCTTCTGTGCATCAGCGGTTCCTTCTATAACTGGATGGACTGCCTTGACAAAACGCTGGAACAGGCGAATCTGGATCATATCAGGTATATTTACCTTGACGTGAGTACCAACGAACAGGGAAGGCTGACCACCGCGGAGCAGTTCCTTGAGGGAACAAAGATGATGTACGAGCGTTTTACCGACTGCGGGTTTGACGAAACCCAGCTCAAGTACCGGCTCCTGAAGGGCCTGACCCATACCCAGGGAGGATGGCGGCTCCGTTTTCCCGACGCGGTGCGGTGGATATTCCGGGATCTGTAGCGGCCCGCCGCTTCGGCAGCGAACCGCCTTTCCGGAACCGTTTGTGTAAACGTTTTATTCTTCGGTGAAGAATAACGCTTAAATATTTTTTGGAGGAAAAAACATGAAAAAGATCGGTCAAGTAACGATCGTCGCGGTTCTGCTCATTACCCTGAGCGCCGCCGTGGTATTTGCCGGCGGACAGTCCGCCGGCTCAGGCGCCGGAAGCGGCGAGTGGAAATGGGAACGCAAGATTACCCTGGTTTGTCCCTGGGGCGTCGGCGGCGGCGCCGACGGAACCCTTCGTCCCCTGCAGCCCCTGCTTCAGGAAATCCTCGGAGTGCCGGTTGAAATCGTAAACGTGGAAGGCGCGGGCGGCGCCAACGGCATTGTTTTTGCCCAGAAACAGCCCGCGGACGGCTATACCTACGTGCTGGCCACCCAGTCCATCATCCTGCTTGATCTTCAGAAGATCCTGCCCTTCGATTACCAGAAGGAACTGCAGCCCGTAGCCAAGCTGGTTCACTCGACCAACCTGCTTACCTCTTCGAAGAAATTCCAGACCGGCAAGTACAACAACTTCCAGGAAATGGTCGCCTACGCCAAGGCCCATCCCCAGGAACTTTCCTGCGGCATGCTCACCGCCACCGGCCAGGACTCCGTTTCCATGAAGCAGACCCTCGCCGCCGCCCTCGGCGTGAGCGTCCCCGATGTTGACAAGTACATCAAAACCGTAAGCTACGGCGGCGGCGCCGAGCTTTCCGCGGCCATGGTCGGCGGCCACCTTTCGCTGGGCGTTTCCGGTTCCGAGGAAATTCAGGGCCTTATCCAGTCCGGCGACATCGTTCCCCTCATTGCCATGAGCGAGAACAGGGTCTCCTCGGTTCCCAATGTTCCCTGTACCAAAGAGCTGGGCATCAACTCCTTCGTGGGATCCTGGCGGGCTCTCTATGCCCGGACAGCCACCCCCCAGGCCGCGGTTGATTCCCTTGCGGTTGCCCTCAAGAAAGCCTGGGACAGCCCCTCGTATCAGGAATTCATGAAGAACAACGCTTACCTTGACAGGACCGGCTACGCCACCAGGGAGGAAACCCAGGCCCTGGCCGCCAGTGAATACAAAATCTTTACGAGCTATCTGAAAGACATAGGCATTCTTAAATAAGCCGCCGGGGATTCCGCCGCCCGGCGGAATCCCCGTGATCCCCGGAAGACGCCGCTCTTCCGGGGTTTATTACAATCCCATTAAGGTGGTACAAAGTGGCCTTAGAGTTAATTGTTAATGTCCTGCTGTTCTTCTTTTCCGGATTCTGCTTCTGGTATGTGGGAGAGACAATGCCGAAGTCCGCGGACAGCGAGCTTGGCGCGGAGCAGTGGCCCCAGACGCTGCTTTTTCTCCTCATGCTCGCCATTGCCTTTAATATTTACAAATTTTTCAGAACCCACAGGAAAGAAGAAATTGCCGGGGCTTTTGTGAATTTTCCCTCCGGCATAATCCGCTTCATCAGAAGCAAACTTTTTCTGGGCATGGCGCTCCTCGTCCTGCTGGCCCTTCTTTACGAGCCTCTGGGCTTTCTGGTAACCAGCCTGCTTTTTTTGATCAGTTACGGTGTCCTTCTCGGCGAGCGGCGTCCCCGGATGCTGGTTATCTCCGCCGTTGTCATTACCATGATTCTGTACATCGGCTTTTCGGTGTTTTTGGGAGTCCTGCTCCCCCGGGGCTATGTGCCTTTCCTGAGAAACTCGGCGTTGTTTCTGGAATCGATTTTCCAGTGGATATAAGGGAGAAAAGCAATGTTTGATTTACTGATAAACGGGCTCGCGATAGTATTAGCGCCCAAAATGTTTATACTTATCATCTTCGCGGTATTTCTCGGAACCATCTTCGGCGCCCTGCCGGGGGTAAGCGCCACCATGGCCGTTACGCTGGGGATTCCCTTTACCTACAAGATGGAGCCGGTCAGCGCCATCGCCTTCCTGGTTGCCATCTACTGCGCCTCAATTACGGGCGGAGGCATGACGGCCATACTTTTTAAAATACCGGGGGTTCCCTCAAGCGCTCCCACAACCTACGACGGCTACCCTATGGCCCAGCGGGGCGAGGCGGGAAAGGCCCTGGGGGTGCAGCTTATCTGTTCGGCCATAGGCGGCATGTTCTCGGCGCTCTGCATGCTCCTCCTGAGTCCCCAGCTTACCCAGGCGGCCCTGAGTTTCGGCCCCTCGGAACTCTTTGCCATAAGCTTCATGGGTCTTTCGATTTTGACGAGTCTTGAAACGGATAATATCTGCCGGACGATCATTTCCGGGCTTATAGGGCTGCTCCTGGCCTGCATCGGCCTTGACCCCCTGCTCGGCGTGCCCCGGCTTACCTTCGGGACCCGCTTCCTCACCTCCGGCTTCGAGATGATCCCCGTGATGATCGGCTTTTTCGCCGTGACCGAGGTGCTCAAGCAGACCCAGAAGCGGGACAAACTCGACGCCGTGGGGAGCGCCAAGGTAACCACAAAAATGCCCAGCCTTAAAGAGCTGTTTATGGTCAAGTGGACTATTGTCCGCTGTTCCATCGCGGGAACTCTTATCGGCATCCTCCCCGGCGCGGGGGCGACCATAGCGGCGTTCATGTGCTACTCCATGGAGCAGAAGATGTCCAAACACCCCGAGAAGTTCGGTACCGGCTGCATTGACGGAATAGCCGCTCCCGAAACCGGGAACAACGCCGCCACCGGCGGCTCGATGGTGCCGCTCCTCTCCCTGGGCATACCCGGCGGCAACGCGGCCGCGGTTATGATGTCCGCCCTGGTGCTGAAAGGGGTTGCGATGGGGCCTTTGCTGCTGGACAAGCAGCCTGATTTCCTTGGCGCCACCTTCGCCTCCATGTTTGTGTCCAACATCATCATGGTCTTTGCGGCCATAGTAATCGCCAAGATGTTTGTGCAGATTCTCAAGATTCCCTACAGCATCCTCGGCCCCACGATCATCATGATGGCGACCATCGGCGCCTTTGCCACAAAAAACAACGGGATAGACGTTGTCCTCATGGCCTTTGCGGGCCTTGCGGGCTTTATATTTGTTACGTGCAAGCTGAACAGTTCCGCCATGATTCTGGGTCTCGTGCTCGGGGCCATTGTCGAGGGGAACCTCCGGCGGGCCTACACGATTCTGAGCGGCGCCAGTACGACCCTGTGGCAGTCTACCGTGAGTATACTCCGCCGGCCGGTGACGACTGTTATTCTTCTGTTCTGCCTTGTGGTGCTGGTTTATCCGGTAATAAAGCCGCTGCTGTTCAAAAAGCGGGCTGCCGCCAAATAGAAAGGGCTTCGGCCCGGGGAAATATTGATATGGATATCAGGCAAAACAGCGTAGCCGGAACTATGGAATCCAGCGACATTATGGTTACCCTTGAGCCCGGCGGGAAGGGAATCGAGATAGAGCTTGAAAGCGTTGTGGAAAAGCAGTTCGGCCGGGAAATCCGCAGGGCAATTACCGAAACGCTGAGGGACCTTGACGTAAGAAACGCGAAGATTAAGGCCGTGGACAAGGGCGCCCTCGACTGCACGATTCGCGCCAGGGTCAAGACGGCGGTGTTCCGCGCGGGCGGTAAAAATGTCGAGTGGAAAACCCCGTAAGGGCAGGAAGGTTTGACAATGAAACAACTGAGGAGAACCATGCTGTATGTTCCGGGAAACAATGCCGGAATGATGCGTGATGCGGGAATCTACAAGGCCGACAGCCTTATGTTCGATCTTGAAGATTCGGTTTCTATCCACGAAAAGGACAGCGCCCGCTTCCTGGTATTCCAGGCCCTGACAAGCCTCGGGTATCCCGGCAAGGAACTGGTGGTTCGCATCAACGATCCCCGCACGGAAACGGGCAGGGAAGACATCGAGGCCATTGTCAGAACAGGCAGGGCGGTGATACGGCTGCCCAAGACCGAAAGCGCCCAGGATCTGATCGACTGCGAGCGGCTGATCGAGGCGGTTGAGAAAAAAAGCCGGCTGCCCGCCGGCTCGACACGGATGATGGCGGCTGTTGAAAGCGCGTCGGGCGTGCTCAACGCCAAAGAAATAGCCCTGGCAAGCAAACGGCTTACGGGCATTGCCATCGGCGCCGAGGACTATGTGACGGACCTCAGGACGACAAGATCGCCTGAGGGGGTGGAACTGCTCTTCGGCCGGAGCATGGTGCTGCTTGCCGCGCGGAACGCGGGAATCGACGCCATAGATTCTGTTTTTTCCGACGTGAACGACGAAGAAGGGCTGCGGAGGGAAACGCGGCTTATCAGGCAGCTTGGCTTCGACGGCAAGAGCATCATCAATCCCCGGCAGATAAAAATAGTGCACGAAGTTTTCACGCCGTCGGAGAAAGAAATACGCGGCGCCCTTGCCGTGCTTGAGGCAATAAAGGAAGCCGAGCGGAAAGGTTCGGGTGTTATTTCGCTTAACGGCAAGATGATAGACCGCCCCGTTGTCGTCAGGGCGGAGCATGTGCTGGATTTGGCCCGCGCCGCGGGTATTCCTGTTGACGAAGGCGGAACAGAGGGGGCGCCGCAATGAAAGACGAATTGAAGTACATCACCGGCCTTAAGGATATCAAGGCCATAAACGGAATTTTTGATCTTGAAAGTCTCCAGAAGGATTACAGCACGCTCTCGCAGCGGGAAATATCGCATAACAAGATAGTTTCCGGCCTTGAGGAGGCGGTTCAGAGAAGCGGCCTTAAAAACGGGCAGACCATCTCCTTTCATCACCATTTCAGGGGCGGGGACTACATCGTCAACATGGTGCTGGACAAGCTTGCCCAGATGGGCTTTAAGGACCTTGTCCTGGCCCCGTCGTCCCTGACGGACTGCCACGCGCCGCTTATAAAGCACATCCAGAACGGGGTGATTCGGCGCATTGAGACTTCGGGGCTGCGGGGCAGGCTCGCCGAGGAAATTTCCAGGGGCCTCATGGAAACGCCGGTGGTTTTCCGTTCCCACGGAGGGCGGGCCTATGCCATTGAAAGCGGCGAGCTTTCCATTGACGTGGCTTTTCTCGGCGCGCCTTCCTGCGATCCCTTCGGCAACGCCAACGGTTATTCGCGGGATTCCGACGAGGGGGTAAAGTGCGGCTCCATGGGCTACGCCAAGTGCGACGCCCGCTACGCGAAGAAGACGATCATCCTTACCAACAACATTGTACACTTTCCCAATGTGCCCTTCGGAATACCCGAAAGCGATGTGGATTGTATTGTCAGGGTTGACGAGATTGGCGATTCGGCCGGAATCATGGTCGGCGCGACCCGTTATACCACAAACCCCAAGGAACTGGTAATGGCGGAGACCGCCGCCGACGTTATCGAGGCCTCGGGCCGCCTGCTTGACGGTTTTTCCTTCCAGACCGGAACCGGCGGCGCGTCCCTTGCGGTCAGCCGGTTTCTCAGGGAGAAGATGCTGGCCAGGGGCATTACCGCGAGCTTTGCCCTTGGCGGCATAACCGGCTCTATCGTGGATCTCCACGAAGAGGGGCTTGTAAAAAAACTTCTCGACGTGCAGGGTTTTGATCTGAAAGCGGCCGATTCCCTCAAAAACAACCGTTTCCATCATCAGATATCGGCGGAGTATTACGCCAGCCCCCGGGGCGCCGGGGCGGCGGTAAACCAGCTTGACGTGGTGGTACTCTCGGCCCTTGAAGCGGATGTAAACTTTAACGTCAATGTGCTTACCGGCTCGGACGGTGTCATCCGCGGCGCCATAGGCGGGCACCAGGATACGGCCTACGGCGCGTCGGTTTCCATTATCGTCTGTCCCCTTACCCGCGGGCGCATTCCCTGTATCGTTGACCGGGTGGGCGTCATTGTTACGCCGGGAAAGACCGTTGACGTAATCGTTACCGAGCACGGGGTGGCGGTGAATCCCGAACGCCAGGATCTTCTGGAGCGCTTTAAGGCGGCGAAGATACCGGTTCAGCCCATCGGGGAACTGCGCAGGATGGTCGAGACCATTGTGGGCAAGCCCGATCCGGTGGAATACACCGACCGTGTGGTTGGCATTGTCACCTACCGGGACGGCAGCGTTATCGATCTTATCCACCAGGTAAAGTAGGGCCGCGGCGATTCAACACGCGCCTGCCCCCATAGGCGTTTACTTAAAACCAATACGTTTTACCACGGGGCGCAAGAGCCTGGCGGGCACCGGAAAAATTGATACCGGAATCAGGACGGGACACGTACTGACATGGCGCCCCCCGCCTGGCCGGTACGCCCCGGCCCGGCTTCGGTACCACCTGTTCCGGGAGGGCAGAAACCGTTTGCGGCAGGAGCTTTTGTTTTGAGTTTTTACCTATGGCGTCAGTCCGCGACAGACAGGGAAGGGCCAAGGTACGGGACTTTCTATAACCGTGAACCCCACGAATTTACCTGAAATTCACGTTTTCGTTCGTGTGGTCGAACCGGAGCTTCGCCGGGGTTAAATTTTTTAGTTAAGTGAACGTCTATGGTGTCTGGCGGCAGTCCCGCCGGACCCGTACCCCGGTTCTTCCCTGTTTATGGCGGGCTGACAAAAACTTTGACGAAATCTCGGGACAAAAGGCTCCGTTGCGGGATGTACCGGCTTTGCCGGGGGCGGCCGCGGCAAAGTATATTGGTTTTTAGGTAAACACCTATGAGTTTGTTGCGCTTCGCGCATAAATTGCATAAAAATTCACGAAAGTGAATTTTTATGCCTTGCGAACTCCAAAAGCATGCCCAATAATCGGG
>JAISND010000161.1 GCA_031276615.1 Treponema sp.
TTCATGCATTCTTTGTGCGCCTTATTCGCCTTAGTGGTTAGTCTTTCTTGAAAATTCCTGTGAGTTTAAGGAAATTTTAACGATCAAAAAGTAAACGCCGATGCCCTGGCCTGTGCCGGGGCCGGGCTGAAAAGAAAACCGAAGCATGGTATAATGTGCCCGGAAGTCTGTCCGTAACGGATACGCATGACGGACGGACGCCAATTATCGAACCCGCGGGAGGGAAACATGAAACGCTGCGACTGGTGCCTGGGTTCAGAACTGTACATGGCCTACCACGATACGGAATGGGGGGTTCCGGTATACGACGACCGGAAACATTTTGAGTTCCTCGTACTCGAATCCGCGCAGGCCGGCCTGAGCTGGATCACCATACTCAAAAAACGGGAAAACTACCGCAAAGCCTACGACGGGTTTGATCCGCGGAAGGTGGCGCGTTACGGGGAAGCGAAAAAGGCAAAGCTCCTTGGGGACGCGGGGATCGTGCGCAACCGTCTCAAGATCGAGGCTTCGATTAACAACGCCCAAAGGTTCCTTGAAGTGCAAAGGGAGTTCGGCAGTTTTTCCGCCTATATCTGGAGTTTTACCGGCGGCAAGCCGGTCCGGGGAAACTGGAAAACCGTAAAGGATCTGCCGGCGCGGACGGAACTTTCGGACCGCGTTGCCCTGGACATGAAAAAACGGGGCTTCCGTTTCCTGGGCAGTACCATCATATATTCCCACCTTCAGGCCACGGGGCTGGTAAACGACCATATCGCCGGCTGTTTCCGCCGCGGCGAGCTGAAAAAACTTGCCGGGGCCGCGCCGCCGGAGCATGCCGCGGGGATCCCGTGACCGGCAAACCCGCCCTTCAGAAGCTGCTCGCGCGCTGCGCCGCCCGCAGCGGCTGTTCCGCGGAAATCCGTTATGACGAAGCCATGTCCGCCCATACAACTTTCAGGGTCGGCGGCGCCGCCGATGTCTGGGTGCGGCCTTTGCCCGGCAACGGGGCGGGCAAAGGCGCGGGGGCGGGAGACGGGGGCTTCGCGGCCTACGCGGCAACGCTCTTCGTCCTGGCCCGGGAAGAGGGTATTCCCGTTTTTATCCTGGGCGGCGGGGCCAACATCGTTGTTTCGGATCGGGGAATACGGGGCATAGTCCTCGATACGGGCGGCCACAGGGGCCTGTGCGGACGCGCCGGCGGCAGCCTGGAATTCCGTTCGGGAACCCCCGTCGACGAGGCTCTTGAAGCCGCGGCCGCCTCGGGCCTGGGCGGCCTTGAGTTTCTCGCGGGCATGCCCGGCAGCATCGGCGGCGCGGTCTGGATGAACGCCCGCTGCTACGGGCGGGAAATAGCCGATGTCCTGGCGGAAACCGAGGTCCTGGATTCGGAAGTCCGGTTTGCTGATTCGGCCTTCAACCCGCCCGGCCCGGCGGACCGCCCTGTTCCGCCCCTGCCGTCCCCTTCCCGAATTCCCTTCAGGGCCGAAGATTTCGGTTACAAAAAAAGCCCCTTCCGGACACGGAAACAGCTCATTCTTTCCGCCCGCTTTGCCCTTGCGCCCCGCCCCGAAGGGGAAATCCGCCGGGAAATGGCCGAACATCGCGGGGACAGACAGGAGAAGGGGCATTACCGCTTCCCCTCGGCCGGATCGGCCTTCAAGAACAGCCGGGCCTTCGGGAAACCCGCCGGTAAAATCATTGACGAATTGGGTTTCCGGGGCTTTGCCATCGGCGGGGCGCAGGTGGCGCCCTTCCACGGAAACATCTTTATCAATACCGGAACCGCCAGGGCCGCGGAAATTCACGCCCTTGTGCGGGAAATAGGGGCAAAGGTCAGGGCCGCCACGGGTTTTACCCTTGAACCGGAGATACTTTTTGTGGGCGACTTCGGCCAGGCGGAAAACGGGACCTGATCCGGCATTCCCGGTTTCCCTGCCCGCGGCCCGGCTCTTTTCTGTTTCCGGCAGGAAAGTGGACGGCGGGACCGGAGTCCCCGCGGAAAATTTATCATTTTATCGTCCATTGCCGCGCCTCCCGTTGACAAGACACAAAAAGGCTTTTTATACTTCTATATTGAGGTTTTCCCAAAACCAGCCGGGTTTCGGGAAAAGCCCTATCTCTATATCAGTCCTGAATAAAACTGGATAAAAAATGGCCGAACAGCTGCAGCTCACATTTGTCAATTTTCTCAGGGACTCGTACATTATTGTTGAGGGGAAACAGAACGCCGACCGTTTTTTCATTATCCGGCAGGGGAAAGTTCGTATCTCCAAACAGGTTGAAGTGGTCGAGGAAGAAGGCGGCAATATTCTGGGGCCGGGCGACTTCTTTGGCGTTGTCGCGTCCATGTCCTCCCACAGTCATATTGAAACCGCCCGGGCCTTGACCGATGTCACTCTGATTTCGGTCCAAAAGGAACAGTACGGCCAGCTTATCCAGAGCAATACCCCCGTGGCCATGAAGATCATTCTCCAGTTCTCCAGGCGCATGCGCTATCTGGACGAGGCTCTCACCCGGCTCACCCTCAAGAACACCGCCGAGGCCGACCCGTCCCATCTTTTCCAGGTCGCCGAATATTACGCCAGACAGAGCCAGTACAACCAGGCCTATTACGCCTACCATCAGTACATAAAACACTGCCCCAGGGGGAAGAATGTCGGTCTCGCCAGGGAACGGATGATGAAGATAGCCCCCTACGCCAGGGCGGTAAAGCTGGATTACAAACCCGATGAATTCAACCGGACATACCCCAAGGATTCCATGCTTTTTTCCGAAGGGGAACCGGGGGATGAGCTTTACATTATCCAGAAGGGATCGGTAAAGATTGCCAAGATCGTGGACAACAGCGAGGTGCTTCTGGCCGTACTCAAAAGCGGCGATATCTTTGGGGAGATGGCTCTGCTTGAGGCAAAGCCCCGCGCCGCCAGCGCCGTGGCCTACTCGGACTGCCAGGTGCTGGCGGTTAACCGCGCCAACTTCGAGCGCATGATCGGCAGCCAGCCCCAGATTATCGCCCGCCTGACCACGCTTCTCGCGGAGCGCATCTGGTTTATTTACAAGCAGCTTGCCAACACGCTGATCGCCGATCCCCTGGGGCGGATCTACGACGCCCTCCTCATCCAGCTTGAAAAAAGCAGGATTAGCATCAATTCTTCCCAGGCCTACACCTTTGACTTCGGCCCCAAGGAGCTTTTGAACATGGTCGGCCTCTCGCAAAGCGACGGCGCCCTGGTGCTGAGAAAACTTCTGGAAAACAAGAATATTCAGATTCTGAAGGACCAAATATACGTGAGCGATATTTCCGAAATCGGCAAGCAGAGCGAATACTACCGCAAGATGGAGAAGATTGAACGCGCCCGCCGGGAACATGCCGCGGCCTTTGCCGGCAGGGGTCTGCTGTAGCGTTTGACAAAAACACGCAAAAATTATTTACGGCGGCTTTCACCCTGCGCCGGTCACTTTTTGGAAAAGACGGCCTTTCGGCCGCCGGCTCAGGAATCCATCACATAGGTCTTAATCGGCGGAAAGCCGTTGAATCCAACGGAAGCGTAACTTGCGGTATAGGCCCCTGTTGAAAGGAAGTAGATGCGGTCGCCGATCTTCAAATCCACCGGCAGGCGGTATTTGTAGTCCTCGTAAAGTATGTCCATGCTGTCGCAGGTAGGGCCGGCAAGGATAACCTCCGCTTCCTTTCCGCCGGGGCAGTCCTTGCTGGTGACGATGGGGTATTTAATCGATTCGTCAAGGGTTTCGATAAGCCCGTTGAACCTGCCCGTATCCAGATAGACCCAGCGGTTAAGGGCGGTGTTGTTCTTGCGGGAGACAAGGACAACCTCGGAAACAAGGATGCCGCAGTTTCCCACCAAGGAGCGTCCCGGTTCAAAAACGATGTGGGGGAAGCTGTCGCCGAAATCGTCGGAAAGGTAGCGGTAAATTTCCGCCGCGTATTCGCTCAAATCGTTGGTGGGCTGGGTGTAGGAAGAGGGAAAACCGCCGCCCATATTGATCATGGTAAGTTTGATGTCCTCGTCCTCCTCCAGCGAGGAAAAAAGGTACTTGGTCTTGGCAATGGCGTCGTCCCACTGGCAGATGTCCCGCTGCTGGCTTCCCACGTGGAAGGAGATGCCGTAGGGACTCAGCCCCAGATCGCGGGCCATGATGAGAAGATCATAGGCCATGTCCGGGTGGCAGCCGAATTTGCGGGAAAGGGGCCAGTCCGCGGTGGTGGAATTTTCCACCAGGATACGCACGTAAATCCGGGAACCCGGCGCGTTCTGGGCAATGTGCTTCAGGTCCTCCCTGCTGTCGGTGGCGAAGATCCGCACGCCCCTTTCGTAAAACCAGGCAACGTCGGCCGCCTTTTTGATGGTGTTGCCGTAGGAAATACGGTCCGGCGAAATGCCAAGGTCAAGAACCATGTCCAGTTCCGGCCGGGAAGCTATGTCGAAATTGGATCCCAATTCGGCCAGGAGGCTGACAATGGCCTTTTCCGGATTTGCCTTGACCGCGTAATAAAAAACGGCGTAGGGGAAAAGGTCCCGAAGCCTGATGTAATTTTTTTTGACCCTGTGCGGGTTTATGACTATACAGGGCGTTTCCAGGTTCCCCGAAAAATCAAGGAACCGTTCCCACTCCGGATCGGTAATATACTCAGCCCTGTTAATCATTCGTCCGTTCCTCCTTGGGCGCAATACCCCGTCCCGCTTTCTTGAAGGATAGTAACATATTCGTTGCGGGGAACGCCAGATGCCGCAGGGCCAGCGTATATAAACGTGATGCCACGGCGGGCGGGGAAAACAGGGTACAAGTTTCTCCTGGGGGCCTGCGCGCCGCATCCCGGCAAAAGCAGCGCTAAAACTGCGGCAGAGGCGCCAATAAATGACAAGAAGAATTAGCTCTCCCGCGGGGAAGTTTATGCTTATCATCCAATAGTGCCCCTGCCGTGGCTTCGGTGGTTCTTTTGCCGGCATGCATGGAACAGAAAAGAGCCAAGGTATAAACAAAGGAATGGCGCCCTGTTTTTCCCCGCCCGCGGTACTTTCCCCCGGCACATGCACTCACCCTGCTTCCGGACAAAGACCTGTTCCCCGCTGGAAAACAGAAAAGCTGTCAGGGAAGATGCAGGCGTGATCCCGTTTTTTTATATGCGCCCGCCCTGCAGATGCCGCGGAGGTTTATTGCCCCGCGAAGAATATTCCGACCCTTTGCGCTTGCAGGGCGCCCTGGTTTTACCGATATATTAAGATGATGAATCGAAATATTTTCCCCAACCGCGGCAGCGCCGGCGGTTTTTTTACTCCGGGTGAACGGAGGCCGGGCCGCCACGCGGCTTGTTCCCGGGCGGGCCTTGTACGTGGCCTGACGGCGTTTTTCTGCCTGTTCGCCGTGTTTCTTCCGGGGCGGCTGGGCGCCCAGAATTCCGGCTCCGGCCGGCCGGCGCCCGGCGCGGAATCGGTGATCCGCCTTGACGGGGAACCTGCGCCCCCCGCCGGGGAAAAGGCGGAACTGCCGCGGCGTTTTCGGGAACTCAGCCTGGGAATGAATCTTGACGCCCTCAAAAACAGTCTGAAAGGCGACGGCCTTTTCAGTTTCCGGGGCGACAGGGACGTGTCTTTCCTGCCTTTCCGGGAGCAGAGCCTGGTGGAAACAACCGGTTCTTCCTTTATCCGTCGCGCGTTTTTCCAGCTCAGGGACGATGTCCTCTTTATCATGGCCTTTTCCCTTGATACCGGACTGGTGGATCATTATTCGATATTTACCAGTTTCGTGGAAAAATACGGCGAACCCCTTTACCTCGATCCAGGGCAGGCGGTATGGGAGAACGAAGATACCAGACTGGCCATTGAACGTCCCCTCACGGTGAAGTATATTGACAGGAAAATTTTTAACGAGATTATTGACGAGTCTTCCCTGATGGAATCCCGCGAGCTGCGCCGCCGCCAGGAATTCCTCGATGAATTTTAACGTGCGGGGAAAACCCGGAAACCCCGGCCGGGCATTCACGTTTTTTCCGGGGATATTCCACTTCCCGCGAAGGCCCGGAATTGGATCTGCCCGGAAGCAGGACTTTCCGGACAGGCCCGTTATGCGAATCCCGGCTTCGCTGTTTCTTTTCGCGTTTTTTTTTGCCGCGGCCGCCTTTGTTTCCTGCGGCCCCCAAAAACTTAAAACCGGGGAACTCGCGATTGAGCGTTCCGGCGGCGCGCCGCTGTCAGTAAAAGTCGAACTGGCCAGAACCGGGGAGGAACATGCCAGGGGGCTTATGCACAGAAAACAGCTTCCCCAGGGGGAGGGTATGCTCTTCATCTTCGGGCGGGACCAGGTTCTTTCTTTCTGGATGAAGGATACCCTTATTCCCCTTTCAATAGCCTTTATCGCTTCGGACGGGCGCATCATCGACATTAAAGACATGCAGGCCCTGGATACGACTGCCGTTAAATCGAGCCGTTCCGTCCGCTACGCCCTTGAGGTTCCCCAAGGCTGGTTTGACCGGGCGGGAGTAGGGGAGGGTGATATTGTCAGGGTGGAGGAGCTTCTGCGGAAAACCGAATGAAGTTCCCGGCTGCGGTGTCCGTTATGGTATCACATGTGTCCGGGGGCGCGGCCTTGATCGCGCGCCGGGCGCGTGTTACTTTTTTCCAGCCGGGAACAGACCTTTGTCCGGAAGAGGGGTGGGCGCATATGCCGGGGGAAATTACCGCGGACGGGAAAAACAGGGCGCCTGTACCATACTCGTGCCTTGGCTCTTTTCTGTTCATGGCATCCCGGCAAAATAACCGCGAAGCCGTGGCGGGGTACTATTGGATGATAAGCATAAACTGCCCCGCGGGGAGGCCAGGCCCGCCGTGAACGACACTGGAAATACCCGCCGGAGCAGACTTTAAGCCCGA
>JAISND010000239.1 GCA_031276615.1 Treponema sp.
GTGGATCATCGGGGGACGTGGAAGAAGGGTACCATCACTCTCGTAATTGACGTATCGCAGCTTACGATTTCAGGCGCCACTTATGTTACTCTTAATGGGACATATCAAATAACTTATGCCCGCAGGGTCGGCGAGGTTTATAGTTATGCTTTCTCCCGTGCCGGGGAGGAACTTTATGGTATAGATTGCAAATTGCAAAGTGGAAAACTTGTTATATTTCCGGAAAGTGGGCCCGAGGAGTTACATGGTTCCTGGGATAAGGACAATGGATAAAGGAAATTTTTAACTGTGGGGGTCTGACGCCGTTTTTTTGCTGGGGAGTAGACCCCGCCGCGAGTCAACCACCCTTTTTCCCGGAGGGCCGCTCAAACTTCCCTGAACGCCGCTTCGGCTTCGGGGATGCGTACCTGACCGGGACTGAGCCTGACCGTATCGTTGGGCTCAAGGCTTCTTTTTGCCGGTATCTGGGTTTCCAGGGCCAGATCGGGGATCAGGACAACGAGGAGATTTCCCCGTTTTTCGACAACGACCCCTTCCCATTCGGCGCCTTTTTTGTCCGACAAATACACGGCAAGCCAGTGGGCCCTGGAAGCCCGTTCCGCCTGGCTTACCGCCTGGGCCGCCGCGTCGCCGGCGGCCAGGCGGACAAGCGTTTCGTCGGCGTCAAGAATACCGGCTGTGTTCGCCCCGGCGAGGAAAGAGCGGATCTGCTGGTGAGCCAAAAGATCCGTATAACGCCGCAGCGGGCTTGTAACCTGAGTGTAGGCGTCAAGGCCAAGACCCCAGTGAAGGCCGGGCCGGACCGACACGCTGCGGGGCCGCATGCAGCGCCGCAGCTGGTAGCTTCCCGCGAGACCCGGAAGGGGCTTTGAGGGAAGGTCTCCGGGTTCCTGGGAAATGTAGGGAAAAGCCAGACGCCGTTCCCGCGCCCAGGCTGCGGCGCCCTCCCCTGCAAGAAGCATACATTCCCTGACCATTTCCGCGGATTTGCGGCGCGCAATCGGCCGGATCACAATGCCCGGTACATCATCCTTTTTTACCGATATGTGAATTTCCGGAAGTTCAATGTTCACCGCGCCCGCGCCGAGCCTTCGCGCGAGATTGATTTCCCCCAGACGGAACAGGTCACGCAGTACAGGGCCCTCCCGCGTTGAAGGCCGGCCGGCAAGATCGTCGGCTTCCTCATAGGTCAGCCGTGTAACCCGCACTATCGACGGAAAGATCTCAACAGCGGCGGGTTTTCCCTCACGATCGAGAACCAGTTCAAACGTCAGGGCGGGAGAGGTTTCGCCCAGGCCCAGGGCAAAATAAGGCAGCGCCTCATCCGAAAGCATACGGCAGCATTTTTCGGGAAGGTAGGCCGTAGCCCCGCGGTTTCTCGCTTCGATATCCGCGGCCGAACCGGGAACGACCGCGGCGGCGGGATCGGCCACGTGAACATAAAGCCGGGCGCCTTCAAAATCCGGGCCCGATAATTCCAGCGAGACCGCGTCGTCGGGATCATCGCTCCAGGGGCTGTCTATCGCGAAAGCCGGAAGCCCGCTGAGGTCTTTCCGCCCATCCATCAGTGACGGGGGGATTGGAAAGGACGGCGCCTCTCCCGGAACAAGGCCAAAACGGGCCGGGTGGGGATTCGTTCGCGTATCCCAGAAACCCGTTTCAAGAAGGAAGCGGTGGGCTTCCTGGGGCGTTTCCGGACGGGCGAGATCCTTCAATGTGCGGCTCTTTTCGCTTTTACCGTAGGCCAGGGCTTCAACGTCCTGCAAAAAACGGCCGTCACCCGCGCGGGGATCGCCGGAAAAATTCAACCGTCCGTCCCGGAGCCTTTCAAGAAACGCCTCCCGTTCCTGGGTTTCCCGCTCCCTGCTCCGCCGTTTTTCCCCGGCGGCCGCGACTTCGGCGGCGGGACGGGGAAGAACCGCGTCGGATGTTCCGGTAAAGTAGAAGCCTTCAAAAACAAGGATCCACGCCGCCCAGGCGCTTTGCGGGCTGTATTCCCCGAAGGCAAGCTCGGCCAGCTCCCGCAGCGGAACCGGCCCGCTTCCCTCAAGCAGTTCCCACGCACCCCGAATATCAGGCGAAATATCCGATTCATTATCTGATTTAATATCAGATTCGTTATCCGATATATTATCCGATGAAGCGTCCGGCGGGACATCCGCCGGAATACCCCGCGCCGCCTTCGCCAGCGGGCCTTCAATGCCGGCGAGACTTTTCAAGGGCCCGGGATGAATGACCTCAATGTCTTTTTCCCTGACTCTGAGGGTTTCGCTCCCCCCCTTTCCGGCAACGGTAATGGTGATTTTTTCGCCGGTTTCGGCGACCAGCGCGGGGCGGTTTTTGTAGACAGCAAGGCAGCCGGGACTAATCATCGCGCCGCCTGCCGAGAAATTTTCTCAGGGCCGCGACGGCTACGCGGAAAGGGAGGGGTTCCATGCGTCTACGCAGCGTTTTAAGGCTTTCGATAATGGGAATTTTCTGCGGACAGCGGCGTTCGCAGTTTCCGCAGGCCACGCAGTTCGCCGGCCCGCAGCTTTGGGCGGATGTAAACACCGCGCTGGTCATGTACTGCTGCCAGCCGGCGATACGGCCCATCGAAAACGACGTGTTATAGGCGGCAAAACAGCCGGGGATGTTTACGTTCCGCGGACAGGGCATACAGTAGCCGCAGCCCGTACAGTGTACTTTGTACGAAGCGTTGAACACTTCCCGCACCTGCCGATACAGGTCCAGTTCCCCGGCGCTCAGGGAATTGGGAAGCGTGACGCGGGCCAGGGCGGCGTTTTCCGTAACCTGGGCCGGATCGGTCATCCCCGAAAGAACCACCGCCGCCTCGGGATGGTTCCACACCCAGCGCAGTCCCCATCCCGCCGCAGAGAATCCGGCGGAACGGGAAGCGGCTGCCGCCGGTTTGCCCGCGGAAACGCCGGACAAAGCGGCCGCCTTAAAAATTTCCGCCGCTTTCCGGGGAAGTCCGCCGGCAAGCTTTCCACCCAAAAGAGGCTCCATGATAATAACCGGCATGGTTTCCGCCGCTTTTTTCAGGCCCTTCAGCCCGGCCTGAAAATTTTCGTCGCTGTAGTTGTACTGAATCTGGCAAAATTCCCAGGGGTATTCGTTGAGGATTTTAAAAAATTCTTCCCCGATTCCGTGGAACGAAAAACCGATTTGTCTGATTGCGCCTCTTTTCTTTTTGGCGGCTATCCAGTCTTCGATACCCAGTTCCACAAGGCTTTTCCAGGATCCCGCGTCGGTAAGCATGTGCATCAAGTAGTAGTCGATACGATCCGTTTTAAGCCGCGACAGTTCTTCGCTAAAAAAACGATCAAAATCCGCGGCCTTTTTTACCAGCACTATCGGAAGTTTGGAGGCGATAAACACGTTGTCCCTGACACCGTTTTTCTGCAGTACCGTTCCCAGG
>JAISND010000106.1 GCA_031276615.1 Treponema sp.
ATGGAAATAAACAGCCCCGCCACGATGAGGAAAAAAATTCCGCCGCCTATACTTCCGCCTATGATCCGGGCCAGCCCCAGGGGAAGCCACACCAGCCCCCCGCCTATCATGGGGATAAAAACGCAGACAAAGGTCAGGGCCGCGAAAACCAGGGACCCCCGGACCTGAAACAAACTGAAAATGATGTAGGCCATTACCGCCTGCACCAGGGCCACCATGATATAGCCGAAAAAAAGATTCCGGGTGATGTCCAGAAATTTCCCCGTCAGGGCGGCGATGTATTCCTTGCGGATGGGAATGGCGTGGAGGGCCAGCCGGGAAAGGTAGGGGCCGTCCACGTAAAAAAAGAACAGCGAAAAGGTCATCAGGACGATACCCAGGGCAAAGCCGCCGACGTTCCGCGCCACCGCGCTGCTCATGGAGAGGAGGTTCTGGAGGCCCGAGGTCAGGAACCCGGTGATCTGCCGCAAAAGTTCGTCCCCCGTGATATGCACCTGGTCCATGGAGAGGTCCCGGATAAGGGCGGAAATTTTTTCCAAAAGTTCCCGGAGAAATTCGGGCCGCTGGTGAAAGGCGTCCCGGCTGTAGCGGACAAGATCGATAATCTGCATGGTAAAAAGGGAAACCACAAAAGACAGGGGGATGAGGATGAGGATCATGGTCCCCAGGGTAAAAACCGCGGCCCACAGGTTTTTGAGAATCTTTCCCTTCCGGGTGTCTATATCGAGCCTGCCTATGACCCGCCGGTGCAGGGGGCTCAAGAGCACGTAGAGCAGGGTCGACCAGAGGAGAACCGTAAAGAAGGGGGCGAAAAGCCGGCAGACCATGACAAAGAGGATGATGAGGATCGCCGCAAACACATAGGTCTGTATATTCCGGGGCGGCGGACTGGGGGACAGATCGCTCATAGGCCGGCCAGAATACGTTCCGCCTCGGCTTTTTCCGCGTAAGCGGCGTTACGCTTCAGAAGATCCCGCAGATATTTTTTCGCCTCCTCAACGTTTCCCAGGGTGACGCTTGTCTTGCCAAGCTCAAAGAGCGCGTCCCAGTTATCCGGGGCAAGCCGCAGCACGGCCCGGTAGGAATCCCGGGCCTTCGCAAAATTCCCGGCGCCCGCGTAGGCCCTGGCAAGGTTAAGATGCACCGTAGGATGATTCGGCTCAACCGCGAGGGCCCGCTCAAAATGTTCCACGCCGGAATCCCATTCCTCCAGACGCGCGTAAACGGCGCCCAGGTTGTTGTTTATCTCGAAACTGGCCGGTTCCAGGCGGTAACCTTCGTTAAGGCAGCGGAGGGCTTCCGCGGTCTGCCCCTTCGAGAGGAGCAGGCTTCCGAGGTTTGCCCGGGGTTTCACGTATTTTGAATCAAGAGAGACGGCCTCCCGGTAGGCGGAGATTGCGCCGTCGGTGTCGCCGGAGGCTTCCCGGGCAAGCCCCAGGGTATAGACGTACACCGCGTTTGAGGCGCCGTTTTCCACCGCCTGTTTCGCATAACGCAAGGCTTCGGCGTTTTTGTCCAGCGCGAGCTTTACCACGGCCATGTTGTAGCTGGTCTGGGGGTCGGCGGGCGCCATCTGCAGGGCTTTGCCAAAGGAAACTTCGGCGGCGCCGAAATCGGCCGCGGTACTCTGGGCGGCGCCCAACTCGCGCAGGGAGGCAATATCGCCGGGGTTGGACCGCAGGGCCCTGCCGAAGGCGTCAATGGCGCCCCTGGTATCGCCCCTGGCAAGCAGTATGCGCCCCACTTCCCGGTGGGCAACCGCGTAATCGGCGTTTACCGCAATGGCCTGGCGGTAGGCGGCGAGGGCATCGTCCTGACGGTTCAGAATCCGCAGGGTGCCGCCCAGGTTGTACCAGCCCGGCTCAAACCCGGGCTTGAGCCTTGTGGTCTCCGCGAAGGATTCCCGCGCCTCGGCGTAGCGCCGTGCGGAAAAACAGCTCCGTCCAAGCTCGAAAAAATGGAGATGATTCCCCGGTTCCAGCCGCGCCGCTTCCCTGAATTCTTCTATCGCCTTGTCCCACCGGCGCTGATCCCTGCTGAACCTGCCCAGGGTGTAACGGGGAAGGGCGTAGGCGGGATCCTTGTCCGCGGCCTCCGCCGCGAGGGCGGACAACTGCCTGCCCGCCTCCGCGCCGTCCGCGGTGTCCGGGTGGCGGGAAAACACGTCGTAGTAGGCCTCGGCCATGTCCGCGAGTTTCTGGGCTTCAAAACGGGGTTCGCCTTCGGGCATGCGGGAACGGGCCTCGGAAAAAACCCGGGAAGCCCCGGCAAGGTCGTCCTTCTGGAGCAGGCCCCTGGCCTGGGAGACGAGATCGTTGACGGCGCGCATCCTGGCCTGCAGTTCCCGTGAAGCCCTGGCCAGTTCTTCTTCCTGGGCCCTGCGCCGCGCCGCTTCCGCGTCGGCCGCGGCCCTGCGTTCCGCCTCGGCGGCCGCGAGGGCCGCGCTTTCAGCCTCCTGCCTGAGCCGCTCCGCCTCGGCCCCGCGCTCCGCCGCGGCCCTGCGTTCCGCTTCGGCCGCGGCGCGGGCCGCGCTTTCGGCTTCCTGCCCGGGCCGTTCCGCGCCGGCCGCCCCGCGGCGGTCCCCGGTTCCGGCGGCAAGCTCTCCGGCGCGGCGGGCGGCCTCCTCCGTTTCGGCGGCGAGACGCTGCTCCCTTAAAATCCGATCCTGAAGCTCCCTCGCCCCGGCGTCATCGGGGTTCTCGATGAGAAGCCTGTCCGTCAAATCCAGAGCCCGGCGGAATTCACCCGCCTCAAGATAATCAAGGGCGAGCCTGACGGTGTTCAGCCTGAGGGTATCGGCGTGAACGCCCCCGGCGGCAAGTCCGCTCCCCTGTCCGGCGGAACCGGATTCTCTTCCGGTAAAAAAAACAATTCCGCCGGCAAGAAGAAGAAGGACCAGGACGCCGGAGATTCCCGCGGCGGTGAGCAGTCGTTTATTCATTGTTCTCTCCTGTTTGAGTTTGCCGGATCTGTAGAGCCATTACCAAAACTAATTGACAGTACGCTAACGCGCACGGATTTGGGAAAGCCTCAGTATTCATATGTTCGACATAAACTGAAGTTTCCGGACAAGCCTATTCAAGTTCTAATTCGCCTACATAGCCCTCGACATCCTCGATTCCTGTGGAAAGTCCCT
>JAISND010000113.1 GCA_031276615.1 Treponema sp.
GCCGCCCGCGTGGACATACACAAGGCCGGATTCCCCGAATTCGGGAATTTTTACCGAAATGCTGTTTTCCTGCCAGCCCAGGTAGGAGGAACCGGTGGGGGAAATGCCCGCGATGGTGACGTAGGACTCGTCCCGTTCTTTGCCGAAGTTTTCACCCTCTATGGTGAGTATGTCGCCCGTCATGCCGATTTTGGGGCTTATGGACCGGATAAGGGGACTCTTTTTTTTGCAGGAGGCGGGAAAAAACAGACACAGGGCCAGAACAAAAAGAAGCGCCCCCCGTCCCGGCCGGATCGTGCCCGCGGTTCTCCGCCGGAAAACGTTCATGGGGAACTGTCGTTTTCCCCGGAATCGGCCTGCTCCGCGGAATTGCCGTTTTCTGCCGCGGCCGCCGCCGTACCCTCTCCCGCGGTATCCCTGTAGGGCTTCATGGTCAGGGTCATCTCGATGCGCGCCGTGTCCCTGTTTTCGTCCGCCGAACCCAGGGGGAAAAAATAAATGGGTTCGCCGAAGTCAAGGGGGATGGTCTGTATGGTGGTCTGGTACCGTATCCCCTGGTCGGGGATATCAACCCAAATCTGTCCCTGGGCGACAAGGAAATTGTGCCCCCTGCGGCGAAGGTAGGGCGTAAACTGAACGGCTACAACCACATTGGCGCCGACCAGGTTGATTCTGACAGGGCGTCCCGGAATGGTTACTTTCCGGCACCCCTCGTTCCAGACCTCCAGCTGATTCTGTTCAAGAACCCGCGCCGTAATGTCCAGCACCACCGCCTGATCCTTGAGCGCCGGAAGCAGTTCCTCAAGACCCGGTTCCTCCGCCTCAAGCGCTCCCCCCGCGGCGATGACGAGAACAAGGCCAAAAACACGGAAACCGCGGTTCATCGCTGGAGTTTTCTCCTCGTATAGTCGGCGGCTTTCATAATGGTCGGTTCGCCGGAACTCATGAAATTCCTGCTTTCCGGCAGGCGCAGGATCAGGAAATCCCCCGAATCCCTGTTTCCCAGGTACTGGAGCACCCCGTTCATATCGGAGACCGGAATGATGCCGGGCGTTTCAAAATCCGCCTCGGCGGCGATGATCGTGTTCCGCGCGTCCGCTTCTTCGGCCGGCCGGGCCAGCCAGAACGCGCCCAGGAGGACAAGCAGCGCCGCGGCCGCGGCCGCCGGAAGGGGAACGGAAACCCTTTTCCGCCAGATTGACGCCCCGTGACGGAGGGTTCCCTGTCCGGGTGAAACCCTTTTCTCCCTGCCCGCCTCCAGGTTTCGCCAGACCCGTCCCTTCGCGCTTTCCAGCAGGGACTTTTCCGCGGCTTTCACCGCCCCGGGAACGGAAACGGCGCGATAGGTTTCCAGTTTTTTCCGGCAGCCGGGGCACCCGGCCAGATGGTCTTCCATCTTTTCCTTCCAGGGGGAGGGTAATTCCCCGTCCAGATAAACTGAAAGAATTTGATGTTCAGGACACATTTGAACCACCTTGTAAAAGCCCGGCAAGCCGTTCCCGGGCCCTGAATATACGGACCTTGACATTCCCTTCACTGATGCCCAGGGCCCGTCCTATTTCTTTGTAATTCAATTCCGCATACTCTTTCAGGATTAAGACGATCCGCAAATTTTCAGGCAATTTGTCGAGGGTTTCCCTTATTTCATCCCGCATTTCTTTTTTGACAAGGATTCCCTCTCCGGTTTCCACCTGCCTGATATCTTCCCGGAACGCCTTCTGATACGCCCTCCGTTCCCGTTCCTTCCGTTTGGCGTGGTTTAAAGCCGCGTTTTTAACAACCCGGATAAGCCAGTATTTCGCTTCCTCCGGATTCGGAAAAACCATGTTCTTTTCATGGAGCTTGAAGAACGCTTCCTGGCAAATATCCTCCGCCGCTTCCTCACTGTTTACTATACGACAGGCCACCCTGAAAAGCAGGGGAAAGGCCGAATCGTAAAGTTTCCGGAATTCCGCCATCGCGGTATCCTTGCCGGAAACCAGGCCTTTTTTGTTTTTTTCTCCGTCCGATATATCAGAAAACAAGCCTTTTCCTCATTTGTTACAGTGTACCTGTCCGAAGAACCCGCAAGTCATTCCGGCGGCGCCTGTCGGGAAACCGATCCGGACAAGTCCGGTTTATGAACGGCGCCAGACGGTACCGCCGGGCCTGTCCTCAAGTATAATGCCCCGTTCTTTCAGATTTGCCCGTATGCTGTCCGCCCGGGTAAAATTTTTCGCCTTTTTCGCCTCGGCCCGCTCGGCGACAAGCCCCTCTATCTCGCGTACCAGGGCTTCGTCTTCCGCCGGTTTTTCCTGTTTCGCCGCGTCCTCAAGACCCAGCCCCAGAACCCTGTCCATGTCAAAGGCCGCTTCCAGCGCCGCCTCCGGCGCAAGGGAATTGTCCCTGAGCATGCCCCAAAGTTCGGCCAGCGCCCGCGGGGTGGAAAGGTCATCCTCCAGCGCGCTGTCAAAGGCTTCCAGGTACTTTGCCGCGCCCTCCGGCGGCCGGGGGCCGGCGTTTTCGGGGGCCGCGCGCCCGCCGGCTTTCCCGGCCAGGACCCGCACCCGGTCACAGAGGGATTTTCGGGCGTTTTTCGCGCCGTCCAGGGCATCGAAAGAAAACTGGAGCTGGCTCCGGTAATGGCCGCCGAGGAGAAAGTAGCGGTAATCCAGGGGATCGTAACCGGAGTCCACGAGGCTCTGCAGGGTAAGAAAGCCCCCGGCGGATTTGGACATCTTGCCCCTGTCCAGCACGAGGAATTCGTTGTGGAGCCAGTATTTTACCCAGGGGCGTCTGCCGGTGGCGGCCTCGCTCTGGGCGATTTCGTTGGTGTGGTGGATGGGGATGTGATCAATGCCGCCCGAATGAATGTCGAACTGTTCGCCAAGGTATTTAATGCTCATGGCGGAACACTCGATATGCCAGCCCGGATAGCCCCGTCCCCAGGGGCTGTCCCACACCAGGGCCTGGTTTTCGAACTTGCTCCTGGTAAACCAGAGTACAAAGTCCCCGGCGTTTCGTTTGTTTTCATCCACCCCGGCGCGCGCCCCGGCTTTCTGTTCGTCCAGCCGCAGCAGTGCGAGCTCGCCGTAGGAGGGGAATTTGGAAATATCGAAGTAAAGGTTGCCCCCGGCGGAGTAGGTGAATCCATTCGCCTCTATGCGTCCGATAAGGGCGATCATGTCCGCCACGTGCCCGGTCGCCCTGCAGACCACCGTAGGCCGCAGGATGTTCATGCGGCCGGTATCGTTAAAAAACGCCCCGGTGTAAAAATCGGCCACCTCGAGAACGCTTTTGCCGCGCTCTTCGGCGCTTTTTACCATTTTGTCATCGCCTTCGTCGTTGTCTCCCGAAAGATGCCCCACGTCGGTGATGTTCATCACGTGGGTGACATCGTATCCCGCCCTGCGCAGGGAACGGACCAGAATGTCATGGGTTACATAGGCCCGAAGGTTGCCGATATGGGCATAGTTGTACACAGTGGGGCCGCAGCCGTAAAAGCCCACCTTTCCCGGCCTGAGGGGTTCGAATTTTTGTATCTGCCTGCCCAGGGTGTTAAAAAAAGAAAAAGCCATTGACAATAACATACGGAAAAACGGAGAAAGATTCTAGTGTTCCGGCAAAAAACAGGCGCTAAAAATTCGAGCCAATATACTTTGCCGCGGGCGTCCTTGCCTTGCCGGGGGCGCCCTGCCCTCCGTTCACTTGCCTGTAGAGTCCGCCTTTGCAGCCTGTTTGTGTTCCGGCGAAAACATGTGTTAAAAACTCAAACCGATATGCTTTGCCGCGGCCGCTCCGGCCCGGCCGGGGCGGCCGCAACAGAGCCTTTTGTCTTGAAGGTCTTTCACTCAGGGTTTTTGCCGTTCCACGGCAGACAGGGAAGAACCAGTGTCCTGTCCAGGACAAATCACAGCGTGCAGGTTTCGTTCTACAGCATGAATCCCGAAAATCAGGGCGCAGGGAACAAAAAGCTTTGAACCTGTATGTCGGGTTCAAGGCGCGGGCGGTTGTGTTGTTGTCCGGCGCCG
>JAISND010000219.1 GCA_031276615.1 Treponema sp.
GCCCGGTTCGGCACTCCCTATATAAAGATGTACCGGGAAGAGCGGGAAATGACGGTCTGCCTCATCATGGACAATTCGGTGTCCATGCACGGCGCATCAGGCCCCTTGAGCCGCTGGGAACAGGGCGTCATAGCCGCGGCACTGATAGCCTTTTCCGCCGAACAGGCCGGCCAGCGGGTCAGCGCGGTCTTTTTCGACCGGCAAATTTCGAAAATCTTTCCCCCGAAAAAAGGAAGGGCCCACACCATGGCGGTGATAAGCGCGGCCCTTGAGGCCCGGCCCGGGGAGCGGGGAAGCGGCCTGGGCGCCGCCCTCATCGGGGCGGGGAGGCTGCTTAAACGCCGGAGCATGGTGGTCATTGTTTCGGACTTTCTCTGCGTCGATTGGGAACATGAAATCGGGGATATGTCCAGGCGGCACGACGTGATTGCCCTGGGTGTTACCAGCCCCCTGGACAGGGAAATGCCCGGCGGCGGCCTTTTAACCCTGGAAGACGGCGAAACGGGAATCCGTCTCCGTGCTCCCGCATCCTTCCCGTCTTTCCGCAGGGCATGGGCCTCCTGGCACGAGGAAAGGCGGCGGCTTTGGGAAGCCATCTGCCGGCGTTCCGGCGCCGCATGGATGGAGCTTTCCACCGCCGAAGACGCCCCGGCGACGCTGCTGCGTTATTTCAGGGGGCGGCGGCAGGGGTCAGACCCCAAAGCCGGCGGAGGCGTGCGGTGAAAGGGTTCCCCCCACAAAAAGCGCCGGCGGTCCTGTTTCTCTTCCTTGTCTTCGCCGGAGCGCCGGGCCGGGGAGCCGCGCAGGAAGCCTATCTCATCCCCCGGACCATTTTTGTGGGCGACCGGGGCCGCCTGGTTGTTCCCCTGGGGCAGGCCTTCACGGCCGCCGAAGCCTTTGTCCGTTCCGCCCCCGGGGAGCTTCCGGAATCCGCCGATTTAACCATCACCCGCATAGAGATGGAAAACCGGAACGGAAGCCCCCGGCTTATCATCGATTTTATTCCCTACGCTCCGGGGATTCTTCCCCTGCCCGCCCTGGAGATTCCGGTTCCCGGAGGAAAAACCCTGGAACTCTCAGGACTCAGCGCGGCGGTGGCATCGATTCTTGCCCCCCGGGAAGCGGCCCTGTCCGCGCCGGCCCCTCCCCTCTCCGCGCCGGGTACGGGTCTCATCATCTACGGGACAAGCGCCGGCATCCTCCTCCTTCTTTTCCTGTCCATCGGTTTAAGCGTCTGGGGCAGGCGTAACTTCGCTTCCTTCTGGGAACGGTTCAGAAGGAGGCGTCTCCTTAGAACAATGACGCGGTTCCTCAGGCGCATCGATGCCGAAAGCCTTTCCGGTAAGACAGGGAGTCCCGCCGAATCCCTCTCCCTCCTCTCCGGGCAGTTCAGGGAATTCTTAAGCCTCTTCACGGGAACCGACTGCCGGCCCCTCACGGCAGGGGAATTCTCAAGCCTCCCTTTTTATCCTGATTTCCTGTGCCCCTTCTTCCGCCGCTGCGACAGGCTCCGTTTCAGCGGCGGCGGCATAGATCGGCGGGATCTTCAGGCGGCGCTGGAAGAAATCCGCTCGTTTATCGATATTCTCGCCAGGGCGGAAGCGGAAAGCCTTCCGGCCGGGGAGGCCACGTGACCCTGGGATTTGAAAGCCCCCTTTACCTTGCCGCCGCCTTCATCATCCTTCCCCTGGTTTTCTTTGCCTCCCGCTATTTTAAGCCCTTCCTCACCCTGGAGATTCCCCTGGGCCCTCCCGGCGGCATTCCCTTTAAATCGCCTGTAAATCTGGATTTTCTCGTCAGGCTTCTCGGGATCCTGGAATTGGCCGGGGCGCTGCTGCTTTTCACCGCCGCGGCGGGGCCCCGCTTTGTTCATACCGGAACGGTCTGGCTCAACCGGGGGGCGGACATACTCTTTGTGGTGGATATAAGCCCCAGCATGGCGGGCATGGACATGAACAGCCGCCGCCGCATCGATGCCGCCAGGGAACTGGTCCGGGATTTCGCCGTCCGCCGCCCTTCGGACGCCATCGGCCTTGTGGCGGTGGGAGAGGACGCGGCGCTGCTCCTCCCCCTCACCGCCGACAGGGACAGCCTCTTTGCCCGGCTGGATACCCTGGCGGTGGGCGAACTGGGAGACGGGACCGCCCTGGGCCTGGGGATCGCCACGGCGGCTCTCCACATGGGCCGTCCCGGCGCGCCCCGCCGGGCGGTGGTTCTGATCACCGACGGGGAAAACAACGCCGGTTCGGTGCATCCTGAAACGGCGGCGGCCGTGCTGGCGAAGATGAACGTTTCCTTCTGGGTTATCGGCGTGGGAAGCCGGGGGGAGATCCCGGTAGACTATGTGGATCCCTTTACCAGGGTCAGGCGGACCGGGACCTTTGAATCCCGCTTTGATCCCGAAAGCCTTGAGAGGATCGCCCTCAGCGGGGAGGGGACGTGGATCTACGCACCCCACGCGGAAGCTTTTGCGGCGGCCTTTTCCCGGCTGGACCAGGGCGAAATGACCGTGCGCCGTTCGGGGGTTTCCCGGAGGGCCGTGCCTTTCCACGGGATCTTCATCTCCGGCGGGCTTTTTCTCATCCTCGGCGCGAGGCTCATACGCCGCCTGGTTCTGGGAGCCCTGTTATGAGCTTCGACGCCCCCCGCCTCCTCTGGTTTCTCTTCCTTCTCCTCCCCTTTTGTCTTGTCCTGATCTTCCATCACAGGAAACGCGGACAGAGCGCCGGCCTTTTTGTTTCATCCGCGCCTGCCGGGGAGAGGGAAAAGCTTATCCGGGAATTCCGTTTCAGGATGATCTGGGGGGATTTCTTTTTCCTCGTTTTCCTCTCTTCCCTCATCTTTGCCCTGGCCGGTCCCCGCTGGGGCGCCGGGATCGCCGCCGATTACCGCCGGGGGGTGGACGTGATCCTGGCCCTGGATGTTTCCCGGAGCATGCAGGTGAGGGACTCAGGCCCCGGCGGGCGCTCCCGGCTGGACAGGGGAATAGAAATCGCCGGGGAGCTTGCCGCTTCCCTGGGGGATGTCAGGATAGGCGCGGCGGCGGGCAAGGGGCGGGGGGTGCTGGCGGTCCCCCTCACCTACGATTCCGAGGCGGTTTTGAATTTCCTGGACAGCCTGGACGGATTTTCCGTTACCGGAACCGGGACCAACCTGGAATCCCTCATCGATGCCGCTTCCGGCGCTTTCAGGGACGATTCGCCCGGCCGCCGGGAGATCATCCTCTTTTCCGACGGCGAAGCCCTTTCCGGCTCGGCGGAAGAGGCGATAAACCGGGCCCGGAGCAGGGGCGTCGCCTTGAGCGCCATCGGCCTGGGTTCCGAAGAAGGCGGACCGGTACCGGTCAAGCCCGGCCCCGAAGCCCCGGAGGGGGTCCTCCTCTCAAACGGCGTCCCGGTAACGAGCGTCCGGCGCGGCGGCTTCCTGGAAAAGGCGGCGGAAAAATCCGGCGGCTTTTATGTGGACGGAAACCGGGAGGACGCGGCCCGTACCGCGGCCGCTTATATCCGGTCCCTCCCCGCCGATTCGGGTCTCACCGGCCGCCGCAGGGAAGCCAGGCCGAGGTGGCGCCTTTTTGTCCTCATCGCCCTGGCTTCTTTAAGCTTTTCCCGGCTTCTGTCGTTCAGCCGCGGAAAAAGCGGAAAGGCCCTGCTGCCGGTGCTGGCCTGTTGTTTTTCCCTTTTGGGATCTTCCTGTTCGGGAATACAGGGGAAACTTTATCTTATGGAAGGCAACTTCTTTAACTCCCGGGGAATGTATACCGAGGCCATAGCGTCTTATATGAAGGCGCTGGACTATCCCGGCACGGCCCCTTATGGTGAATACGGCCTGGGTTCCGCCTACTTTGCCATGGAAGAAGGCAAGGCCGCCCTGGAACGTTACCGGGAAGCGGGGAAAAAATTGGGCAATCAGGAGCAGGACCTTCACCGTGAATTGCGCTACCGCATTCATTACAATTCCGGAATAATTCATTTTGAGAAAAAGAACTACGCCGAAGCCGTCAAGGCTTTTAGGGAAGCCCTGAAGATTGACGGCAGCCGTGTCGAGGCCAAACGCAATCTGGAACTGAGCCTCCTCACCCTTTCCCGTAACCCCCAGGCAGACTCCGCGAATTCCGGCGCGGAACGGAAGGGCGAAGGGGCGGGAACGTCCGCTCTCTTTGACTATCTCCGCAAAAAAGAACAGGAGCAATGGAAAAGCAGGGAAGGGCAGGCCGAATCCGGCCCTGCGGGGGAGGATTATTGAAACGTTTCAAATACACCGCCTTCCTGACGGTTCTTTTTTTCTTTCCCCTGTTTACCGGCTTTCCCCTGGAGGAGGGGGAACTCGGGATCTCCGCCGCCGGTTCCCCGGACAATCCTGTAGCAGGCGGAAGCTGGACCGTAACCATTCTGGTCGGACATCCGGTTCCCCGGGAAGTAACCGTGAAGCCTCCCCGTTTCCCTCCTTCCCTGATCCTCGAAAGGGTCCGCACCGAATCGAGGCTCCTTACCCGGCCGGGGAGGAGTGACGAGGCGGGTCCCCCTGCCGATCCGGCCCGCTGGACGGCCGTAGAATTCCTCTTTACCCTCATGGAACCGGGGGAGATCGTCCTGGAACCTTTCGAGGCTTTCGCGGGCGGCAGAAGCGCCGTTACCAGGGAAATAAGCGTCCGGGTGCGGGAAGGGGCAGGATCCCCCCGGCGCCGCGTTCCCGTTTTCCGCTGGGAAACGCCGGTTCCCCCGCTCACGGCCGGGGCGGCCGCCGGCCTGAGACTCGTCTTAACCGGCTGGGAAAGGGGGAAAGAAGCGCCCAGGGATTTTTTCAAGGGGAAGGCGCCCCTCAACGCCATCCTTGAGGAATTCCCCCCCGCGGGGCCGCTT
>JAISND010000232.1 GCA_031276615.1 Treponema sp.
TCCGGAGGCCGCGCCGCCGCAAAGGAGCTGAACGAGGCGCTGAACGCCTGCGGAACGATCCTTGAGGTTGAAGAGATCGATTACAGAAGAAACGTCATGGCGGGCATGAAGTGGACAAATGACTGGACAAGGGATACCGGGGAAAAAAACATCGAGTTTTTGTTTCTGGTGCGGAAGAAGTAGCACGGGGCCGGGGGCAAATTATCGGGATTGCGCGGCGGCCCGCCTTCTGAAATGCAGCTTTCCGTTCCGTTCTTGAAAAATTGCCCAAGATTGCCTATTATGGCTTATGTTTTCCAGCCGGATTCAAGTGCTTCCTCCGGAAGAGGCTAGGAAGATTGCGGCCGGAGAAGTCATAGATCGTCCCGCGGCGCTCGTCAGGGAATTTATCGACAATGCCCTGGACTCAGGCGCGTCCCTTGTCGAAGTTTCCATTGAGGGCGGAGGAAGCCGAAAGGTCGAGGTTGCGGATGACGGCGCGGGGATGGGCCGGGAGGACCTTGAACTCTGCTGGCTTGCCCACGCCACAAGCAAGATCCGTTCCCTTGAAGACCTCAACACAGCCGAAACTGTGGGTTTCCGCGGCGAGGCCCTTGCGGCCGCCGCCGCGGTGTCGGAGCTTGAAATCACAAGCAGCGTCGACGGCAGGGAAGCCTGGCGGCTTGAGGTGGGACCGGGCGAAGCGAATCCGCCGCGGCTTACGCAAACCAGGCGTACCAGAGGCGCCAGTGTCAGGGCCTTCAATCTTTTTGACACTATCCCCGCCCGCAAGCGGTTTCTCAAGCGCGACGGAAGCGAGGGGGGACTGTGCCGTCAGGCCTTTCTGGAAAAGGCCCTGGCCTTTCCGGAGACAGGTTTCCGGTTTTCCCAGGACGGTAAAATGAAAGACTTCCTTCCCGCCGTAAAAACAAAAAAAGAGCGCTTTGCCGCGATCCTCCCTGACGGGGGGGCCTTTCTCCATGAAATCCATGTAAACGGCGACGGTTTCGGCGTTGACCTGGTTATCGGCGGGCCGGAGCTTTTCAGAAACGACAGGCGGCTGCTGTACGTCTTTGCCAACGGCCGGCGGATACAGGACTACGGATTGATGCTGGCGATTGAGTACGGCGTGCAGGGTTTGTTCCCCAACGGAACCCATCCGCTGGGCGCGGCTTTTGTGGAAATAAACCCCGGACTCGCCGACTTCAACATACACCCGGCAAAGCGGGAAGTCCGCTTCAGCGACGCGGGCGCCATCCATCACGCGATCAGTTCCGCCCTGCGCGATTTCAGCCGGCGGCTCGGCCTGTCGCGGGGGCTGCCCGCGGGGGACATAAAGGGCGGCTCCGCCGGGCAGCCGGGCGGCCCCGGGGGCCGGGCGGCCGGGGGCGAAGCGGGTTTTGCCTTTTGGGATCGCGGGGAAATTCCCGGCGGGCAGGCCCGGCGTCCCGCGGGCGGCGTGTCCGCCGGACATTCCCTTGCCCTCGAAGCCCTGCTTGAAAAGGCGCCGGCCTTCGCGTCCCTGCCCGGAAGGCGGCCGGACGCCGGCGGCGCTGCCGCCGGAGAAGCCGTCAAAGCGGGGGGAATGGCCGGAGCAGGGGCGGCCGCCGAGGAGGCGCCGGTTTACGGCGAGCCCCGTTACGCCGGCAGGGCCTTCGGTCTTTTCATTCTTGTCGAATGGGGGGAAAAACTTTTCATCGTCGATCAGCACGCCGCCCACGAGCGGATACTCTACGACCGTTTCCTCTCGGCGCCCATCCCCGGACAGGAACTTATCGTACCCATCCCCTTCTCCACCGAAAGCGACGAGGAGGATCGTTTCCTTGAGGCAAAGAAGGAAGAGCTTTCCCTGCTTGCGATTAACATCGAGCGGGACGGCTCCGGCTGGCGCGTCGATTCCCTGCCCGCGGACTGGCGGCTTTCGGACGCCGAAACGGTCAGGGAGATTCTTGAGCTGCGGAAGGCGGGTGAGAACATGGCCGAGCGCTGGGCAGCCACCCTCTGCTGCCACCAGGCGGTGCGGGACGGCGATTACCTTGACGACGAAAGCGCCTTTGCCCTGGCGCGGCAGGCCTTCGAGCTTCCCGACCCCCGCTGTCCCCACGGCCGTCCGGTCTGGACGGAAATCAGCCGTGAGGCGCTATACAGGGCGGTCAGGCGAATCTAGGGAAAATCTTCATCCATCAAACCGCCGCCGCAAAACTTCCATCCCCATTCCGGACAGCGCCACGAGGGCGGCGTTCCGGCGTATTCGGCCCGGCGCTTACGCTTACTTCACCGTAATCAGTTCGTATTTCCCGCTTCCCAGGCCGATCTTTTCCGCATGGGCAATCTGGGAACGCCAGTCCGTGGCGGGGTGTATGTCGGTAAAGTGATCCGCGTTGCCCTGTTCGTCCCTGTGGGCATGTTTTCGGCTGCCGAGGATGCTGGCGTCAATGCCGGGGGCGGCGTTTACCGCGTCAATGCAGGCCTTGTCCAGCGCGACGGGATCGAAACCCGCAAAAATGCCGATGTCGGGAATGACCGCGGCATCGCTTTCGCCGTGGCAGTCGCAGTAAGGTGAAACCTGGTTAACTACGTTGATATGAAAATTCGGCCTTCCGTCCACCACCGCCAGGGCGTATTCAACCATTTTGCAGTTGATCGATTCATTGCTGGTACCGCTTTTATTCGCAATGGCATGAAAATTGCATACCCCAATGCAGCGGCCGCAGCTAACGCAGAGATCGTGATCGATGACTGCCTTTTTGGCGGCGCCGTATTTAATCGCCTTCTGGTTGCAGAATTTCGCGCAAACCTGACAGCCGGCGCAGCGCTCCGGATCAACCTCCGGCTTGCCGTCATTGTGCATGGCCATTTTCCCGGCGCGGCTGCCGCTTCCCATTCCCAGATTTTTCAGGGCGCCGCCAAAACCGGTAAGCTCGTGCCCCTTGAAGTGATTCAGCGATACCACGATGTCCGCATCCATAATCGCCCTGCCGATATGCGCAACCCTGCAGTACTCTCCCCCCCTTACCGGGACATCGACCTCATCGGTGCCTTTTATTCCGTCGGCGATAATATTCTGAACGCCGGTTGTGAGCGGCGAATAACCGTTAAGATTGGCCGCATCAAGATGTCCCAGGGCGTTATTGCGGTAGCCGACGTAAAGGGTGTTACTGTCCGTAAGGAAGGGCTTGCCGCCAAGCGCCTTAATCCGGTCCGCCACTGTTTTGGCAAAGTTGGGCCGCAGAAACGCAAGGTTCCCCGGTTCGCCAAAGTGGATTTTTATCGCCACATACCTGTTTTTAAAATCTATCCGGTCTATTCCGGCCTTTTTGACAAGCCGGTCAAGCTTGACCAGAAGGCTCTCGCCGACACTGGTACGCATATTGGTAAAATAAACCTTCGCTTTTTCCATTTTCTCTCTCCATTCTCCGCCGGACTTGTTTGACAACCCGGCCGTCTGTCACCGGACAAAGTCCGTTTTATAAATCTAAGGTGGCTTTCCCAAAAACTGAAGTTTTTAGGGGTTCCCTTATTTCTTCGCGATCTTCGCCCAGGTATCCCTCAGGCCGATTGTTTTATTGAATACCAGTCCCCCGCCGGCCTCCGCCCCCGGCATGGCCGGAACATCCCGCACAAAATAGCCAAGCCGCTCAAACTGGTAATGCTTCGCGGGATCGGCGTCCGCGAGCGAAGGTTCGCCCCAGGCGCCGGTGATTACTTCCAGGGAATTGGGATTAAGATTGTCGGTGAAAGAACCGGGACTGCCGTCGGGCCGGGGCGTTACTTCCATCGGACGTTCCGTGCTGAAAAGGTAATCGTAGATTCGCGCCTCAAGGGGAACCGCATGCGCCGCGGATACCCAGTGGATGGTTCCCTTTACCTTGCGGTTGTCCGGCGCGTTGCCGCCCTTGGTCGCGGGGTCGCAGGTACAGCGTACCGCGGTAATCGTGCCGGAAGCGTCCCTGTCAAAACCCGTACAGGTAACTATGTAGCCGTAACGGAGCCGCACGCTGTTGCCCGGGTACAGCCTGAAATACTTTGGCGGCGGCGTTTCCATAAAGTCGTCCCGCTCAATCCAGAGTTCCCGGCCAAAGACAAGTTTGCGCGTGCCGGCGGATTCATCCTCGGGGTTATTCACCGCTTCCAGCTCTTCCTCCCTGCCGGCCTCCCAGTTTTCAATGATGAGCTTCAGCGGCCGGAGCACAGCCATTACGCGCAGGGCACGCCTGTTGAGATCTTCCCGCAGGCAGTATTCAAGAAAGGCGATGTCCACCATGCTGTCGGTCTTGGCAATGCCAATCTGGGAGACAAAGCCGCGGATAGCCTCCGGCGTATAGCCCCGCCGGCGCAGGCCCGCGATGGTCGGCATGCGGGGATCGTCCCAGCCCGCCACGCGCTTTTCCATCACCAGTCTGAGGAGCCAGCGCTTGCTCATCACCGTGCGGGTCAGGTTAAGGCGGGCAAACTCTATCTGCCGCGAAGGAAAAACCTCCGCCTCGCTGATGAACCATTCGTAGAGGGGCCGGTGAATTTCATATTCAAGGGAACAGAGGGAATGGGTGATTCCTTCCTTAGCGTCCGAAAGGGGGTGCTGAAAATCGTACATGGGATAAATGCACCACTTGTCCCCGGTGCGGTAGTGGTGTTCCCGGCGTATCCGGTACATCACCGGGTCGCGCAGAAGCAGGTTGGGGTGGGCCATGTCGATTTTTGCGCGCAGGGTTTTGGCGCCGTCGGAAAATTCTCCGGCGCGCATGCGGGCGAAGAGGTCAAGGTTTTCCTCCACCGGGCGATCCCGCCAGGGACTGTTCCGCCCCGGAGGCGTTACGGTGATGCTGTTCCTGTCGGGAACGGCGGTACCCCGGTACTCGCTTATTTCTTCGTCGGAAAGATCGTCTACGTAGGCATGCCCCTTCCTGATGATCTTCACCGCCAGGTCGTAGAGGTATTCGTAGTAATCGGAGGCGTAATATTCCCGGTCCTCCCAGTCATAACCCATCCATTTGACATCGCGCTTGATCGCCTCAACGTAGGAGATATCCTCTTTTTCCGGGTTTGTATCGTCAAAGCGGAGGTTGCACTTGCCGCCGAAACGCTCCGCCATGCTGAAATCAATATAGAAAGCCTTGCAATGACCGATATGAAGCCAGCCGTTGGGTTCCGGCGGAAACCGCGTATGGACATAGGTAAATCTGCCCCTGGCCAGATCTTCCCTGATGAATTCGCTGATAAAATCAGAACCGGGCGCGGACCCGTTTCCCCCGTCCAAATCAGACGCTTCCGCCATTTTTTGCTCCTTTACGCTGTTATTGGACTTGTTCAATAACCCGGTTGGTTATCACGGACTAAAGTCCGTCTCAAGTCCAGGCAAAATGCTCCGCATTTTCTGTTTTTAAGCGGATGTTGTTCAGAAACTTCAATTTCTGAACAACTTTATTCGAAGTGGGTCCGATACCCAGGGACCCGCCTTTCGGCGGGGAGGTTTATTTGCGCCGGCCCCGGACCAGACTGCCGCTAAAAATTTGTAAGGTAACAGATACCTATAAGCAAAATAGCCCACAGGATATTCTCGTCGGTGTCCGCGCATTTACAGGTCTTGAGGTTGCCAAGCCGGCCCCCGTACCACCAGAAAAGGCCCATCTGGGTATCAATGCGGAAGGTGTATTCGGTAAAATCATCTTTTGTACTCTGGACGCCAAAAAAAAGATAGGCCAATTCTTCAAGAATGGCGCCGAATTCCTCCAGGGCCCCCCGAAAATTCCCCTGCTCAATTCCCGCCACAAAATCCGGCACCTCGTCCTGCAGCCGCTCCTTGCGGGCCTCGTCCGCTTTCTCCACCCAGGTTTTCTGAATTAACAGATCAAGATTATTCTGAAAATGTCCCAGAAAAATATTCATTTCCCTGTCGGTTTTATTGAGCTTCAGCAAACGGCGGTATTCGGAGCCAATTCCCAGGGCATCCGCGAAGGCGGAGGCGGCTTGCAGGTCGGGCATTTTGCCCCCGGTAAAACCGCCGACCGGAAACAGCGTTTCGGCAATTTTCCGGTATTCATCCGGAATGGCAAGATTTATACATGGAGGACAGCGATACATAAGCTTAATGTGCTGAGAAAACCGGAAATAGTCAAGGGAACACGTTGCCCTGCGCATGGCGAGCGCTTATAAACGAGGCTCAATGAAATGGTGCCTCCTATGATTTTGTCAAGGGGAAAAATTGATTTTCTCAATTTTTT
>JAISND010000290.1 GCA_031276615.1 Treponema sp.
GGCCCGTATTGTGGCGATGCTGGGGAAATGGTTCCCCACGGGCTGCCATAAGGTGGGGGCGGCTTTCGGATGCCTGGTTCCGCGCCTTGTTACGGGACAGTTTGATCCTTCTTTTCACAAGGCGGTGTGGCCTTCCACGGGGAACTACTGCCGGGGCGGGGCGTACAATTCCCAGCTGCTGGCCTGCCAGTCGGTCGCCATTCTTCCGGCGGGGATGAGCCGCGAGCGCTTTGAGTGGCTTTCAAAGGTAGCGGGCGAGGTAATCGCCACTCCGGGCTGCGAAAGCAATGTCAAGGAAATTTTCGACAAGACCTGGGAACTGCGCACGACGCGGGACAATGTGGTCATTTTTAATCAGTTCGAGGAGCTGGGCAACTGTCTGTGGCATTACCATGTGAGCGGGCATGCCATAGCCAGTTTGTTCGAGTCCATACGGAGGCCGGGGGATCGTTTCGCCGGCGCGTGTTTTACTTCCGGTTCGGCCGGGACCATGAGCGCCGGGGATTATCTGAAAGAGGCGTACCCCCGCAGCAGGCTGGCCGTGGGGGAGGCTCTGCAATGTCCTACCCTGCTGAACAATGGTTTCGGCGATCACCGTATTGAGGGTATAGGCGACAAGCATGTTCCGTGGATTCATAATGTGAAAAATACCGATATGGTGATTGGCATTGACGACCGGGACTGCATGAATTTGCTGCGTCTGTTTAACGAGCCGGCGGGCAGGGAGTATCTGGTGAAGGAGGCGGGGGTCGATCCCGAAGTCGCGGCGCGGCTTGATCTTTTGGGTATATCCGGCATAGCGAATGTGTTGAGCGCGGTTAAATTCGCGAAGTATTATGAGCTTTCCGGCAGGGATGTGGTTGCCACGGTTTTTACCGATTCGATGGAACTGTACGGTTCGCGCCTGGAAGAACTGCGGCAGGCGGCAGGCCCCTACACTCCGGCGAGGGCCGCGGTGGATTACGAGCGGAGTATGCTGGGGCAGCGCGCCGACGGCGTGGAAGAGCTTTCCTACACGGGAAGAAAGCGCATACACAACCTTAAATATTATACTTGGGTGGAACAGCAGGGGAAAACGGTGGAGGAACTGAACGCCCAGTGGTATGATGATGATACTTACTGGGGCGGTATGCACAGGCAGGTGGACGAGGTGGACGCGCTTATCAACGCTTTTAATGAGCGCACGGGGCTTTTAAAAAAACTGTAAGGTAAAAAAGTGAGGTTTTTCCATGAAAAACGTTCTGCACGGGCGCTGTACCGGCTGCGGGAAAACACACGCGGCCGTACCCGCCCTGTATACCTGTCCGGCCTGCGGCGGCATTATCGATATTGAATATGACTACGACTATATCAAAAGCGGGATAGCCCGCGAACCTTTTGCCGCGCGGACGGAGTTTTCCATGTGGCGCTACAGGGAATTCCTTCCGGTGGAGGAGGGGAGTCCCCGGCCGCGCCTGAGGGTGGGGGCAAGTCCGCTTTATTCCGCGGAGGCTCTGGGAAAGGCAATCGGCCTTCCCCGCCTGTATTTGAAGGACGACGGCCTGAATCCAACGTCCAGCCTGAAGGACCGGGCTTCCGCCCTGGCGGTGGTAAAGGCAAAGGAGGGAGGCTTTTCCCGTATCGCCTGTTCTTCCACCGGCAACGCGGCTTCTTCCCTGGCCGGAAACTGCGCGGCGGAGGGGATGGAAACCGTTATTTTTGTGCCCCGCCGCGCGCCGCAGGGAAAGGTCGCGCAGCTTTCGATTTTCGGCGCGCTGGTAATAAGCGTTGACGGCAATTATGAGGACACCTACCGGCTTTCCGCCGAAGCCATAGAAAAATGGGGCTGGTACAACCGGAACGCGGCCATCAATCCGTATCTGGTAGAAGGGAAAAAAACCGTCGCCCTTGAAATCGGCGAACAGCTTGGGTTCCGCTCTCCGGACTGGGTGAGCATATCCGTGGGCGACGGGTGCAGCATAGCCGGCGTATGGAAGGGGTTTTCCGATCTTTCGCGGGCCGGGCTGCTCGACCGGATGCCGCGGCTCCTGGGCGTGCAGGCCTCCGGCTGCTGCCCCATCAGCACGGCTTTTACGACAGGGGAGCCGGTCGCCCGCGCCGCGGAAAACACCTTTGCCGACAGCATCGCCGTGGGCGTTCCCCGCAATCCCGGTAAGGCGCTCCACGCCATGCGGGCCTCAAACGGAGCGGCCGTTTCGGTAAGCGACGGGGAAATCATGGAGGCGATGCGTCTTATGGGCCGCTTCGCCGGGGTTTTCGCCGAACCGGCAGCGGCCGCGTCGCTGGCGGGACTCAAAAAAGCCGCGGCGGAAGGAATAATTTCCCCCGGCGCTTCGGCGGTGTGCATCGTAACGGGGAACGGACTGAAAGACGTACAAAGCGGCATCGCCGCCGCCGGCGAAGGCGTACTGGCGCTGCCGCCGGATATGAAAGAACTGGAACGGGCTTTAGCGGGGAGGTGTATATGTTGAGCGAAGACAGAAAAAACGAAGTCATACGTTTGTGTCAAACCCTGATACGGGAAAAAAGTCTTTCCGGCGGGGAAGGCGGGGCCGCGCAGCGGCTGAAGGAGTATTTCGCCGCTCACGGTTTTGACGATGTACAAACCGACGCGTACGGAAACGTTGTCGGCTGTATCAGGGGCCTGCGTCCCGGAAAGAAGCTGCTTTTTGACGGGCACCTTGATGTTGTTCCGGTTCCTGACCCCTCGGCGTGGAAGCATCCTCCTTTTGAGGCGGAAATCTCCGGCAGCCGCATCTACGGCCGGGGCGCTTCGGACATGAAAGGGGCCCTGGCCGCCTGCGCCTGCGCCGCGTCCGCCTTTGCCGCGGACCGCAAAAAGGACTTCCCCGGCGAAATATACGTCGCCGGCAGCGTCCACGAAGAATGTTTTGAAGGCGTCTCCTCGCGGCTTGTCAGCGAAGCGGTACATCCCGACTATGTCATCATCGGGGAATCTTCCCGCCTCAACCTCAAAATAGGCCAGCGGGGACGGGCCGAAATCGTTGTCGAGACCTTCGGCAAACCCGCGCATTCCTCCAACCCCCAGGAAGGAATAAACGCCGTATACGCCATGACGGAAATTATCGCCGCGCTGCGCGAACTCCCGCCGGGCAGCCAT
>JAISND010000291.1 GCA_031276615.1 Treponema sp.
TAACGATTACCGCCAGCAGCGGAACTCCCGATCTGCTGGACGACACGCCCTACACGGTAATTATCACCAAACAGGGGTATTACTCCCTGAACGTGCCCCCGGACGAGGGCAAAGGGCAGACGCGGGTGGTGAACGGGGACGGCGACCCGGTGGGGAACGCCAATCCGGGGACGGCGGTAACGCTGACGGTACGGCCCAATCTGGGCTACGGGATAGGGACGGTGACGTGTACCAAAACCGGTGCAACGCCAAGCCCCCCGGAGACTATCACGCTGACCGATACGAACAATGACGGGGTATGGGAATATCCCTTTACCACGGCTTCGGAGGGACTCCATTATACGTTTAACGTAACGTACAGCACGGTGGCGGGTGTGGCGAATGTGGCCTATGTATCGGGCCAGGGCCGGAAGACCGGGGCTTACGTGTACCATGTGAACTATGACGAAGGAACGGCCACAAGCTGGGGTACAGCATCGAATGATCTGCAGGCGGTGATCAACAGTTGGACCGGTACCAATTTTACGGAGATATGGGTTCACGGAACGGTAACGCCGAAAACAAAGGCCAATATAAACGGCTATCAAATCACGTCAAGCGATCCCAAAGACAAAGCTTTTGTAATCCCGCCGGGGCTCAAGATATACGGGGATTTTGCGAGAACGGAGACCGGTTCCAAAGTATCGTCCGGCAGCGATCCCCGCGGTACAACGGTCAACAACCGGCTTACGGTATTGAGCGCAGCGCAGGATGATGATGTTAGTTCCCACCATGTGGTGATTATGGCGGACATTCCCTATACCGCTCCCGATTCTGCCCCTGCCAACACCATCCTTGACGGCCTCACCATCAGCGGGGGCGTGGGCGCAGGCAGTCCGGGCGCTATCACGGTTAAGGGTTATTCGATAGACAAACAAAGCGGCGCGGGGATCTACCTGGTAAACGCCAGCCCGGTTTTGAACAATGTGCGAATCCAGGGGAACATAGCCCGGCTGAACGGCGGGGGCATATACAACCGGGCCGCCGGCGGCGGGACTTCCAGTCCCCGGTTGACCGATACGATGTTTTACAACAACACCGTATCGGGGAACGGCAGCGGCGGCGGTATGTACAACCTGGCTGACGGCGCGAATTCAAAATGTGAGCCGGAGCTTTCCGGTGTTCTTTTTGACACGAATAATGCCACGGTCTACGGCGGAGGTATGTATAACGAAGCGACATACACCGACTTAACTATGTGTGCGCCCGTCAGTGGGGGAGGGACCATATTCAGGGGGAACGGGGCGTCCCAGGGCGGCGGCGTTTACAACGGTTCCTACAGCAGCCCCAGGTTTAACAACGTCAGCATAGAATCAAATACGGCGGGGAATTATGGCGGCGGCCTCTACCAGAGCAGCCATGCAAAGCAGGTTCTCATTGAAAACACCACCATTGCCGGCAACATAGCCAACGGCTATGGCGGGGGTATTTCCGTCGCTACCAACGGCCGCCTGGAGCTGGTTAATGTAACGATTGCGGGCAACCAATCCTCAGGCGGCGGCGGCATCTACGGGTCACGGGCGATCATTACCATGAGCAATATCATCATTAAAGACAACTATTCCAGAAATTCCGGCGGCGGCGTTTTTCTGGAAAACTATGCTTCAACCTCAGAAGATCGGGTTGCGGCTTTTATCGGCAACGGGCTTATCACGGGTAACCGGGCCAACAGCGGGAACGGGGGCGGTGTCAATGTCACAAATTATACGACCAACGGAAGCCGCGTTGTGTCGTACCTGGCCCTGACCAATGTCCTTATTGCGGGAAACCATGCAAGCGGCTATGGCGGCGGTATATCTCATCATAATACCACTCCCATTACCGGTTCCGCCGCCGGGTACGGTGTCAGGTCCCGGCTCACCAACGTAACCATCGCGGAAAATACAGTGGGCAGCGGTAACAGCGGCGGCGGCGGCCTTTTTAATACCACCCAAAGCGGGGACAACCATATCGAGGTAAAAGTCTACAACAGCGTCATCTGGGGTAACAAGAAAAGCGGCGCCGTAAACAACGTCCAAGATGGCGACGCAACCCATGCCGGCAGAACCACCTATTACAACAGCCTGGTACAGGGGCTCACCCCGCATTCCAGCTCCACCCCTATCAATGGCGCAAGTAATGGATATAAAATAATCAACAACCCGCGCAGCGGGAATGACAACTTCAACCCTTCGGATTGGAGCGCCAGCCCTCTGGACAGTGCTTATAAACTGGGCTCCGATGCCGGAGCCCTGATAAACGGCGGCGATGGTGATAACACCACGAGCCCCGTCCCCGACACCAGCTACCGCTACTTCGAGTCAAAAACAAGCGGCAGCGGCGAAACCTTAGCCACGGACGTAACCGCCATTCTGAAAGAGGCGACCGATGGAAACTTCGCCTGGGGGAATATGGACAATCCCAATACGAACAGTGCCTACCGCGACAAGTCCGCCTCGCCATCAACTTCCTACCTCGGCAATATCAAAAAAATGGCAGGCCGCATGGTGAACCGGCTGTCCAGCGACGCCGTTGCCGCCCAGGGGGACCTTACGCACACTGTTACCGTACACGGAACCGTAGGCCCCGGCATGACCGTAACCGTCACGAACGCAAACACCACCCCAGCCACCCACACCCGCATCCTGGGCGGAACCATCGACGCAGGGGCCTATGAGAAACAGTAAAGGAGCCGCGATGAATCAGAATACCCTGCCCTTACCGCCGTCATCTTCCTGCCCGCCCCGGGCCTTACCGGAGGCGGCTGGAAAGATCGTGCAGGGAATCGTAGGGCATCAGGTCTCCCAGGCTGATATCCACCCGGGGGCCGGCGCCGCCGAAACATACGGCCGCGTCCGCTTCCATAAATTCGCTTAAAACCTGCCGGCAGGCGCCGCAGGGGCCGACCGGATCTTTGGAATCCGGGGTGGAAATGGCAAGGGCGCTAAAGGAGCGGCAGCCCTTCGCGACTCCCTGCAGAACCGCGTTCCGTTCCGCGCAGATGGTAAGGCCGAAGGAACGATTCTCTACATTGCAGCCTGAATACACAGCCCCGTCGGCGCCAAGCAGGGCCGCCCCGACCCGGAATTTTGAATAGGGCGCGTAGGCAAAAGAAGCGGCCCTCCGGGCTTCCTCAAAAAGCGCGTCCATCTGTTCCTTACTAGCCATAAAAGCCTCCATGTTTCTATAATAGTATAAGGGGGATCAATGGCCAAGGAAAAGAAAAAAATCTGGTTTGCCGCCGGTTTTTTATTGTTCCTCGCGTACTTTTTTGCCGCGGCCAGACCCGTGCCCCCCGAAACGGTCCTTTCCGCCCGCTGGCTCAGTTCCCTTGAAACGGATTACCAGGTGACGATAAACGGGGATGCCCCCGGCGCCGCGTCCCCGGAGGAAGCGGCGGAAATCCTGACGCCTTTTACCCTGGGGGATCGTTACGGTTTCGTAAGTCCGGAGGGGCAGTTTTCCGTTAACCGGACCAAAAAAGGCTACGTCTCCCTTTCCGAAAATTTCTGGGCCGAATACGAGCGGGAACCGGAACGTATTGAAATCCGGGACAACCGGAACGAAGAGGCGGGCAGCATCGTGAATGGCCGGGGGTATCCGCTGTTTCTTGACGGACGGATTTTTCTTGTGGGCGATGAACAGAATTCCCTTTCGGAAACCGACGCCGCCGGTACCATCCTTTGGACCTATGAATTCGCCGCGCCCCTTACCTGCATAGACGCTTCGGCCGGCATAATCCTGACCGGGTCACTGGACGGCGTGGTGGAGGCGCTCGATTCGGAGGGAAAGCAGATCTACGCGTTTGAACCCGGGGGCTCGCGTTACTCCGTCATTCTGGGCTGCGCCGTTTCCCGCGACGGCGCGCGTCTCGGGATAATTTCCGGCATCGACAGGCAGCGCTTCCTCCTTCTTGAAAAATTCGGAAGCGGCGCGGGGGAATACAAGGTGATCTATCACGAAGTGCTTGAAGAGGGCTTCCGGAGGCCGGTGCGTATTTCTTTTGTGGACAGGGACAGATGGATCGTCTTTGAACGCACGGGCGGAATTGGCCTCTGCGATCTGGCTTCCCTCCGGGGAATCAAAATTCCCCTTGAGGACGAAATCGCGGCTATCGATCCCCGCGGCGGGGACGGCCTCCTCTTTGTCGTTACTTCCCCGTCGGAGAACCGGAAAAAACTTATCGGCATAAAGCTGCCGAAAAAAATAATCCTGGAAGCGCCCTTTAAAAGCGGCGGCGCCTTCCTCGGCAGATCCGGCCGGCGGATCTATATCGGGGGGGGGCTTACCCTTTCATCCTTTGAACTGGAGAAAAAATAAATGAAAATAACGCCGGTGTCCGCGTTCGCGGCGTCCCTCGCGGTGTCCGCGCTGCTCCTTCCGGGAAGGCTTCGCGCGATGGACTGGCCGGTCCGGGAAGGAAAGCTTTACCGTAATTTCGGCTGGAACAACGGGGGAAAGCCCGTCCTCGGAAACGTCTTTGAAACCGGGGATCCCGTCCTCGCGGCCGAAGACGGGGAAGTGATTTTCTCCCGTTCGGACGGGGATAGCGCGTCACGCCTCCCTTCCCCCCTCGGCGACTGGACGGCTGTGGATCACGGCGACGGCCTGATCAGCATTTACAGCCGTTGCGACGAAAGCCGGGAAACCGGAAAGGGCGAAGCGGCCGCCCTGAAGGTCAGGCGCGGCGATCCTCTGGCCCGGCCGGGCGTTTCGGGCTGGTCGGCGAAGAAGGGGGTTTACTTCAGCCTCTTTGACCGGCGCGAGCGGCGCTGGGTCAATCCTTCCCTGATCATCACGCCCCTTCCCGATGTCAGTCCTCCGGTTATTCTTTCCGTGCGCTTGAGAAAAACCGGGGGAGGGCTTATTGATCCGGCCAGAACCAGATATCTCAGCCAGGGGTCTTACACGGTATCCGTCGCCGCCGCGGACACAAGGCTTGGTCCGGGGGAAAACACCCTTGCCCCCCATCGGATTATCTGTTCCGTAAACGGCATGGAAATCAGCTCCCTGAATCTTGAGACTTTCTCCGCCCGCGAGGGATCGCTCATGGTGTACCGTAACGGCCTTGTGCCCGCGAAACAGGTCTACGCCCCCTTCCCCGCCTTTGAGATCGGCGAGGCGCCTTTTACCCGGGGACAGGCGAGCCTTGAAATCATCGTGCAGGATACCGCGGGCAATTCCCGGAGCGCCGTTTTCCGGATGGCCGTCGAATAGCCTGAAACGGCGGCGGAAAGAATCCGAAAGGGTCCGGAAATATGTCAAAGCCGTCCGTAAAAACATGGTCAACCCCGGTCAGGGCCGAAGAGAGCCGGATCATTCCCTGCGCCCTCTGCGGCGGCGGCGATTTCAGGCCGGCCATGAACTGCGAGGGGTTTTCCTATGTCCGCTGCGCCGGCTGCGGCCTTGTACAGATGAATCCCCAGCCGGAAGCGGCCGAAGTAGCGCGCCGTTACCGGGAGGATCACGGCGGCGACTACCTCTCCTACGAACTGGCAAACGAAGAGGCTTTTTTAAATCTCCAGCGCCTTGCGCTGAAGGACGCGCGTTTTGACGGGTTCGAAAGGGAACTGATGGCCGCGGCGGAATCCGGCCGGGCCGCCGGAACGCCCCGAATCCTGGACGTAGGCTGCGCCACCGGGGCGCTGCTCCTCCGGCTGCGGGAACGGGGCTGGGACACGACGGGCATCGAGATTTCCCCTTCCGCGGAATACGCCCGCAGGGAGCGGGGCCTTGACGTGAGGAGCCTTCCCCTTGAAGAGAACCGTTTCCCCGGCGCCTCTTTTGACGCGGCGCTTGCGTCCCACCTCATTGAGCATCTCAACGCCCCGGCCGCTTTTGTGCGGGAGGTTCACCGCCTGCTCCGTCCGGGGGGGCGCTTCTTTGTCACCACGCCGAACATCGCCGGCCTCCAGGCAGAAATGTTCGGGGGGCGCTGGAGATCGGCCATTTTCGATCACCTCTACCTTTTCTCGGTAAAGACCCTGGCCGCCCTGCTCGGGGCCGCCGGTTTCTCCGTCGAGAGGGTCTGCACCTGGGGCGGCCTTGCCGCGGGAATTGCCCCCGCGCCCCTCAAGCGCGTCGCCGACGGGCTGGCCAGGCGTTTCGGTTTCGGGGACGTGATGCTGATGCGGGCGGTCAAACGGAGCGGACCTGTCCGGAATCCCGCCTGCAAAGCCGGCCCGGGGAAATAGCCGGCAGCGTTTCCCAAATGGCGGAGGGCATACAAACCGCGCCGCGGCAAAGATTGGGGCTGTTTCAAAACCCCGGTTTTGAAACAGCCGGGATCACTTTTCCCGAAACACCCGCCGCCGGGGCTTGAGGCGGTTTCCCCCGCATTTCAGAAGGGTGGTATGGAGGTTCCGATCCCGGTCAACGGAAATGAAGGCCGGGCAATCGATACATTCACGGGTTCCCGCGCCGATCTCCCTTTCCCTGCAGAAGGGGCAATTCAGGCTGTTCCGGTATTCGAGTATCCAGACCTGTTCAGCCTCCGAAAATCGCACAACACCCATAACAGTCCGTTACGCTTCAGCTTCTTCCGGGCGCGGGAACGGCGGCAGCCCTATCTTTGTACCCTGCCCGAAGCGTCGCCGCCGGCAAGTTTTTTGACCTCGTCCACGGAAACCTGGTTGAAGTCGCCCTCGATGGAATGTTTGAGACAGCTTGCGGCGACGGCGAATTCCAGGGTCTCCCGCGGGCCAAGTCCCCTGATATTGCCGTAGATAAGGCCCGCGCCGAAACTGTCGCCGCCGCCCACCCGGTCTACAATGCGAACCGCGTATTTTCGGGAAAAGAAGAATTCCGTTCCGTCGTAGTACATGGCCGCCCAGTTGTTGTCGTTCGCGCTGATCGATTCCCGCAGGGTAATGGCAACCTTCCTGAAACGGAAACGTTCGACAAGGGTCCTGGCTACTTCCCTGTATCCCTCGCGGCTGATGGCGCCGGAATTGACATCGGTGTCCCTGGCCTTTATGCCGAAAACGTCCGCCGCGTCCTCCTCGTTGGCGATGCAGATATCCACGAAGGGCATGAGACCCGCCATTACCTGACCGGCTTTTTCCTTTGACCAGAGATTCTTGCGGTAGTTGAGATCGCAGGAAACGGTGAGTCCCTTTTCCTTTGCCGTCTTTGCCGCCTCAAGGGCGATGGCGGCGGTCCTGTCCCCCAGGGCCGGGGTGATGCCGGTAAAGTGAAACCAGAGGGCGCCGTCAAAGATCGCGTTCCAGTCAAAATCCGCCGCTTCGGCCTCGGCTATGGCGGAATTGGCGCGGTCGTAGATGACCCTGGAAGGACGCTGGGAGGCGCCCTTTTCCAGAAAATAAATGCCCACCCGGCTGCCGCCGCGGACAATCCGGGAAGTGTCGACGCCGAACTGCCTCAGGCTGTTCACCGCGGCCTGCCCGATCTCGTGTTTGGGAAGCCTGGTGACAAAGGCGGCGTCAAGGCCGAAATTGGCAAGGGAAACCGCCACGTTGGCCTCGCCGCCTCCGTAGGTGGCGCCGTAGGATTGGGCCTGCACAAACCGGTGGTAGCCGTCGGGGGCCAGGCGCAGCATGATTTCACCGAAGGTAACTACTTTTCCCATTGTTATACTCCCCTATTTGTTCTGGACAAGATGTACCGCAAAACCCAGAATCTCTTCTTTGCAGTAGATAACGATCATGCTGCCCTTTGAATCTTTTTTCACGCTGTCCGGATCAAAGGCAATTCCTTTCCGCTCAAGAAAGGCTGCTGCCCGCCAGATGCTGTTGGTACCGATGGCAATATGTCCGTGCCTGCCCGGCGCCGCGGGAAGTTTCATAATTTCAATTTTATCACCCGCGTATACCGAGCTGTTCCCGTCCTTTACCGGGAAGCCGAAAAGGGAACCGAAAAGCTCCGCGGCTTTCACGGCCGCTTCACCGGAACCGGCGTTTATGCCGATATGGGGCACGGTAAACCCGAGAAGGTTCCGCACCGCCTCCCGCGAGAGGGCGGTGATTTTTTCGAAATCGCCTGAATTGACAAGATCGGCGTTTACCATCCAGGAGCCGCCGCAGGCGTGGATCTTTTCAAAGGAGATGTACCTTGCGATATTCCCCGCGTTGATTCCGCCGGTGGGCATGAATTTGATATTCGGATAGGGAGCGGAAACCGCCTTGATGTATTCAAGGCCGCCCGCCTGTTCCGCGGGGAAAAACTTTACCACCTCAAGGCCGAATTCGATGGCCCGCTCAATATCCGAAGGACTGGAACAGCCCGGCGTTACGGGCACGCCCTTCTCAACGCAGCGGGAAACCACCCTGGGGTTAAGGCCGGGACTTACGATGAATTTCGCCCCCGCGGCTATTGCCCGATCAACCTGATCCGTGGTAAGCACCGTTCCCGCGCCAAGGAGAATTTCCGGAACCTCCCCCGAAATGCGCCGCATCGCCTCCTCACCCTGGGCGGTTCTGAAGGTAACTTCGGCGCAGGGAATTCCGCCCGCGACAAGCGCCCTGGCAAGGGGAACCGCCTTTTCCACATCGTCGATTTTAATAACCGGCACAATGCCGATTTTGCCTAACTCTTCGATAACCGCATGCATGTCCGCTCCTCTCCCTGAAAATTCACGGGATCAGGGCTTTTCCCGAAACCCGGCCGGTTTCGGAAAAAGCTTCCGAAAAAACGGTACAATCGGACTCAAGCCCGGCCCGTTTTTTCATATAATCCAGGGTAACTTTCCCAGAAACCGAAGTCCCGGGAAGGCCCCATCATTATAAACAAAAAAAAGTTAATGTGAAATACCTCCAGCCGGTTTTTTAACCGGACAGGTCTTGCAAACTGCTCCGCGTTTTGCTTTCTTCAGGCGGTTGCCGGCGAAGCTCCGGTCCGGCAGAAACCGAAGTTTCCGGACAGCTCTATTTTCCGCCCATTTCCTGCCGCCTGAGCCGTTTCATCGTGAATACCGACGCGATGCCGAGCGGCACAAGGGCGCCCGCCCAGGCCAGGGGGCTTGCGAAGCAGATTCCGTTAAAGCCGAAATATTCGCCCAGAATTACCGCCGCGAAGGTGCGCATAACAAGTTCCGTTATGCCCGCGATGGTAGGGGTAAGGCTGTCCCCCAATCCCTGCAGGGACTGTCTGAAAACAAACAGCATGGAAAGGAGCAGGTAAAAGGAGCTGTTGATAACAAGGTAAGCCTGTGACATTGAAAGGGCCTCCCCGGAATCCCTCCCCAGAAAGACGGCGGAAAAACCGCGGCCGAAAAGGAAAAACACCAGCCCCATGAAAACACTGTAAGCGGAAGACATGAGAGCGCAGTGGAAGATCCCCCGGCGGATGCGGCCGATTTTCCGCGCCCCGTAGTTCTGGGCCGCATAAGTAGTCATGGCCATGCCGAAGGAGTTGAGCATCATGGTGGCGGTCTGATCGATTTTTGACGCGGCGGTAAAGGCCGCGACCGGGACCGTACCCAGCCTGTTCAGGGCATAGGAAACCGCGATTGTTCCGATGGCTATAATGCTCATCTGAAACCCGACGGGAAGCGCCATTCTGAGGTGTTCCCCAATTTCCCCCGCGCCGGCACGCCAGTATTCCCCGGTGATTCTGAGAACCGGGATTCTTTTGACAATCGCGGGAATACACAGCAAACCCGATACAAGCTGGGCGATCACCGTCGCCCAGGCGGCGCCTTCCACGCCGGTACGAAAAACCAGTATGAATACCAGATCCAGAATGACGTTGATGACGCAGGCTGTCACCAGAAAGACAAGCGGGGTATGACTGTCCCCGACGGAGCGCATGATGTTTGAAAGGAGATTGAAAAGCAGCGCCGCGGGAATTCCCCAGTAGATAATGGTGATATAGGCGCAGGCGCTGTCCAGAATTTCGGCGGGAGTCCTGAGCAGCACGAGCAGGGGCCGGGCCGTGAGCAGACTCAGCGCCATAAGCAGAATTCCCATGCCCAGGGAAAGAATAACGGTAACGGCAAAGCTCCGGCGTATCCCCGCTTCATCGCCCGCCCCGAAGCGCTGGGAAGTAATGATGGAAGCGCCCTGGGTAAAGCCCGTCAGAAAACCCAGGACAAGAAACATCAGGCTCCCCGTACTGCCCACCGCCGCCAGGGCGCCCATCCCGATGGTATGCCCGACAATGAAGGCGTCCGCCATATTGTAGAATTGCTGAAAAACATTTCCGATAAACAGGGGAACGGCAAAGGAAATGATAAGCAGGGCGGGATTGCCGACGGTTAAGTTTTTAGTCATGGCCGCTGTTTACGGGGAAATGGAGAGGCCCGCGGTGAAACCCGCGGAACCTCCTCCAAAACCCGAAAAACTTTTTTAACTGGTACAAACATTACCCCTGCCGCGTGTTTTGTTCTATTGTTTTTTTATCTTAGCTGGTATTTTGTTACAAGAAAAGGGTACGGTAACAGTCCCCTTCCTCTTACCTGCCGCCGGCTTTCACGGGGTTCTTCCGCAGAAGCTCGAAGCGATTCTTGCGGAATTTCAGAACGCCGTCATCTCTCATTGCACATAACGATGCCGACATGGCGCTGCGATCAACCGAAAGGTAATCGGCCAGTTCCTGGCGGTTAAAGGGTATTTCAAAGCCGCGGCTCCGCGCCTGCCTCGCCCGGGCGGAAAGAAAGGAGAGCAGTTTTTCCCGCGTGGTGCGGCGGGTCAGGTGTTCCATCTTCTGGATAAGCGTGATGTTTTTTTCCGCGAGGATCCGGAGCAGGTTTTTGACAAGCCGGGCGTGAAAAGCGCAGGCCGAAGGACAGGACGCGCCGATCTTTTTACAGTCAAGCAGCAGGATCTCCGATTTTTCGGCGGCCCTGACGCTGACGGGCAGCCGCGGAATCCCGGCAAGGGGAAAGGCCTCGGCAAAAAGTTCGCCGGGGCCGGCGGGGGAGACAATGCCGCGGTTCCCCCAGAAATCGTCCTGAATGATGTGGACGCTTCCGGAAAGCACGACGCCCGTAAAGCGCGGCGGTTCATCGGCCATGAAAACAAAACTGTTCTTTTCGTACCTTTTCTTCCTGGCCGAAAGGCAGTCAAGGAGATTCGGCAAATCGTCCCGATCGATTCCTTCAAAGAGGGGGCAGTTCAGCGGCAGGGAACGGAAGTTTTTCACGTTTTTATCCTTATTTGTTGAGCCGGTTTCAAAATTTGATATTTTGAAACCGAATCTGTTGTAAAAACAACAGACCGGCGCTCTCCAGTATTGTATATTCTATCCGGAAATTCAAGAGCGCCGGCCCTGCGGATAAAAGGCGGCGGAAGGGGACGATTATGACACGGAGGATCATCAAAATAGATGCCGAAAAATGCAATGGCTGCGGTCTCTGCGCGGAGGCCTGCCGCGAGGGCGCCCTTGAGATGCGGGACGGCAAGGCTGTTCTGCTTCGGGAGGATTACTGCGACGGGCTGGGGAACTGCCTGCCGGCCTGCCCCGCCGGCGCTATCGGCTTCGAGGAACGGGAAGCCGCGGCCTTCGACGCGGAGGCCGCGGCGCGGTACGGCGGGGAAGGTTCAGGACAGGGAGGAACGGCGGACGCCGCGCCGGAAAGGGCCGGCGGCCCCGGCGGGCTTTTTCCGGGCGGCTGCCCCGGAGCGAATGCCCGTCTTGTCCCGCGGCGGGAAGATGCCGGGCCCGCGGCGGAAAACCCGGCCGCGCCGGAAGGCATGGCGCCGCGGTCGCAGCTGCGGCAGTGGCCGATTCAGATAAAGCTGGTTCCGCCGAACGCGTCCTTTTTTGACAACGCGAAGCTTCTGGTCAGCGCGGACTGCGCGGCCTACGCCCACGGAAATTTTCACAACGAATTCATGCGGAACCGCATCACCCTTATCGGCTGCCCGAAGCTGGACGGCCTTGACTACAGCGAAAAACTCACCGCCATTCTGCTGAACAACAACATAAAGTCCGTAACGGTGGTTCGCATGGAGGTTCCCTGCTGCGGCGGCCTTGAGCGCGCGGTGGTTGCGGCGCTGAAGAACAGCGGCAAGATGATACCCTGGCAGACCGTTACCCTTTCGACCGGGGGAAAGATACTGGAATGAAAAACACCGCTGTTCCGGCAAAACATACGCAAAAAACCGGATCAACAGGTTTTACCGCAGGCGCTACAGCAGGGCAATGCCGTCCCAAACTGCCGTGCGCCGAACGTATGCTGCGGGGAAAAATCGGCTTTCAGCCGGTTTTTGCACACGGGAGCCTCTAAAACTTCAGTTTTTAGAGGTTCCCGTGTTTTTCGTGCGAAGCGCGGCAAACTGTCAGGCGCCAGACAAGCGCGAGCAGCGCCGCGCCGGCGATGACTACCGCTGAGCTTACCGGAAGGTCAAGAGCGAAGGACAGGGCAAAGCCGCCCAGATTCATCACCAGGCCGAATACGCCGCCCCAGACGACGAGAGCCTTGAAGCTTCCGCCGGTTCGCCGGGCAGCCAGGGCGGGCAGCAGCGTAAAGGCGTCTACAAGGAGCGCGCCGGTAACCCGCATGGCAACGGCGATGCCCAGGCATACGGAAAGTATGATGCCCGCGTACACGAGCTTTGCCCTTACCCCCACGGCCTGCGCCAGTTCCCGGTCATAAAGGACAATATGGATTTCCTTGTACGCCGCGGCAAGGAAAAAAAGAATCGCCCCGGCGACACACACAATCAGCCGGACATCCGTAAGGCTAAGGGTAAGAATGTTCCCCCAAAAAAGGCTGAAAGCCTCATTGGCGTGAACATTCCCCTTGTAGAAGATGATGAACGCAAGCCCCATACAGACCGTCATGATAAGTCCCAGGGCGCCCCCGGCGGAAAAACGCCCCCGCCAGCTTATCAGGGCGATGGCAGCGCCGGCGAGGAGGCTGGCCGTCATGGCCGCGGCAAGGGTATTGACATTGAAGATAAGGGCAAGGGCCGCGCCCAGCAGGGCCGCGTGCATTACGGCGAAGCGGGCGGGAATAAGTTCGAGGTTGAGTACAAAGGTTCCCAGCACCGGGAAGGCAAGGCCCGCGGCGCAGAGGGAGACAAGGGCCCGCGGAAAGAAGGGCATGGAAAAAAGGCTAGGCACAGGACAGCTCCCCGGAGGCCTTTCCCCCCTCGAAGCGGTAGATGATTTCACATTCGGAAAGGGCCTCCGTATCATGGGACGCCATGACGACCGTAAGGCGCCGCTCCTTCCGCAGCCGTCCGATAAGGCGAAGCAGTTCCGCCCGGCCCCCGGCGTCCAGGCTTGCGGTGGGTTCGTCAAGAAGCAGCAGTTCCGCTTCCATCGCAAGGGAACGGGCAATGGCCGTCCGCTGGCACTGGCCGCCGGAAAGCTCCTGTACGCGGCAGCCGGAAAGTTCCCCAATGCCGGCGGCTTCCAGGGCGGCGTCAACAAGTTCCCAGTCGCGCCGGGAAAGGGGACGCAGGAAGCCCGCCTTTCCGTACCGTCCCATGGCGGCCGCTTCCCGTACCGTTACGGGAAGGCTGCCCCCGGCGGTGTTCTGGGGAACGTAGCCGATGCGGAAGAGGATCTGCCTGAAGGCCGCGGAACCGGGCTTTTCCCCCAGCACGGTAATGAGGCCGGCGCGGGAAGGGATCATGCCAAGGCAGAGTTTGAGGAAGGTTGATTTCCCCGCGCCGTTGGGACCGCGGAGTCCGGCAAAACAGCCCGGCCCGACGGAGAGAGAAAGATCCCTGAGGACATCGGCGTTCCCGTAACCGGCAAAAATATTCCGGGCCTCAATAACAGATTCCGTCATGCGCTGCCGCCTTTCCCTTCAGGGCCCGGCCCCTGCCCGCAGAAGCGCCCGGGCGTTGTAGCCGAACACGTCCTCAATCGTCACGGTTCCGTCCCTGCCGGGAAAATTGATCAGTTCCGCACAGGCGGCGCCCGCGGCTTCGGCAACAGGCCGGCCCGTCGGGACGTGGTAGTTGTCGATGACCAGCTCGGGCCGCAGGCGCGCCAGTTCCGCAACCGCCGCGGGGGAAGGTTCGGCCGGCCCGAACTCGCCCGCGATGTCAAGGCCGAGCCATTCGGCAAAGGGCCTGTGCATCAGCTCAACCACCACCCGGCGGCCCGACCAGCGGGCAGATACCTTCCGCCGGATTTCCTCCGCAAAGGGATCAAAGGCCGCTGCCCATGACGTGTAACGGTCAAGGGTGCCGAGAATTTCGGCAATTCTGCGGGCCTCCGCCTTGATGTCCCCGGGCCGGTTTACTGTTTTTACCTCAAGGGCCGCCGTCCCGGCGCTGCCCGCGGTTTCTTTCAGCCGCCTGGCAAAGGTTTCCCATTCCGCGTAAAGCACAAGGTCGGCCCTGCTTGCCGCCGCCAGATCCGAGGGCTTCAGCTCATACTCGGGCGGATGCCTGAGTTCCGCCGGAGCCAGAACGCGGATATGCTCCGCCCCGGCCGCGCGGGCAATGGCGGCAACCCAGGTGGTGGAAGCGACAACCAACTTCCCGCCGGGCGGCAGGGCGGCGCGGTCATCACCGCCGCCGCCAAAGACAGCCGCCGCAAGGAGAAGCAGGGCCGGAAAGAAAACGGGACGGATCAACCTTCGGCATCCGAAAAACAAAAACATGCCGCGCCTCCAAAACCTGGCAAACTCAAGCCTGTGGCGTATAAAACCTATTTGAATTTTATTCTCCCCCCGGCCATAAAATTTATTCCCGGCATTTCGTAACCGGCGTAATAGGAATATTTCCTGTCCAGAAGATTGTTGACGGAAAAAAACAGCTCCCCTTCCGTTATGCGCCATGACACGCGCTCGAACAGCCAGGAGATCCGCAGGTTCAGCAGGTGAATGTCGTCCAGCCTGCTGTCTTTGTCCGGTTCGTAAAAGGCGCCGCTTCTGCCAAGGCCTCCGCCGTAGAGATCGTACAGGAACTGGTAATCGCCGTTAAGGTAAAAACCGCCGAAAAAGCCCCACCTGAAACCCGCGGACATGCTGAAAACCGGCGAATAGGGCATGCGCCCCGCCTCGCTGCCGTCTTCGCCCTTTGCCCTGATGCCGGTAATCCAGGTTCCTCCGGCAAAGATATCCAGCCGCCTGAGCATGGGGCTGTCTTTCTTCAGCGAGACGCTGCCGCCCAGTTCAAGCCCCTGAATGCGGAAGAACGAAGCCTTTGACGCGTTGCCGGGAAGCGCCGGGCCCGATGCAACGATCCTGTCCCTGCCGTCATCGTAAAAATACGAGACGTTAAGCGCGGCGGGCAGCGGCCACCGGTAGGAAAAGCCGCCTTCATAATGGTGAACAATTTCCGGCCGCACTTCCTTAAGATCGCTTTTTTCAGTACCGCCCGAGTTCAGCAGGCCCTGAATGATTGCCGGCGCGGGATAGATCACCCCGAGGGAATAATTGAAATGGAACTCCGCCCTGTCCCTGCCCGCCACAAGCCCCGCCTGCGGGGAAAAGGCGTTGTCCCAGGTATCGTGGAAGTAGGCGCGCAGGCCGGCCGAGGGAATGAAAAAATATTTTTCCTTTACGCTGAAATACTGGCTTAGGGCAAGATAGGGAGAATAGAGAGTCATAAAGGGAAAATCCGTGATCACCGAGGGCCGGGTGGTGTTGTGATCCTCGTTTACCGTTTTGCTTCCGTCTATGTCCAGGCCCGCGGTTATATCGCTTCCCTTCCAGAAAGAAAAAACTTCCCGCGCCCTCATTCCGTAGGCGTTAAGCCGCTGCCGCGACCAGTCGCCGGGTATGCGTATTTCCTCGTCAAGCCACGTAAAGCCGGTGTAATTGTAGTAAAGTTTGAAGAAACCCGCGGCCTTGTCAAACTGGTTGTTCAGGGTAAGGGTTGAAAAAGCCGTGCCGGTTTTGAAGGTTGAAAGGATATCGTCTTTGTCCTGGCCGGCTTTCGGCGCGCGTTCCGTTTCGGCGTCCACAAAGTTGAAGAGCAGCCTGAGGTCCCAGTAAGCGCTGATCCACAGGCCGGTGTTCAGGTAGTAGCTCTGCTGAAAGGATCCGGAATGATCCGCATGGCCTTCGGTGGAGATCCAGCTCTGGGCGGCGTAGATGTCAAAACGCCGCCGCCGCCAGCCGAAGGAGGCGTTCTCCGCGAAGCTCAAAAAACTGCCGCCGGAAAAACCCGTCCCGGCTTCCCAGCCCTGTTCTGCCATGTACCGGGGACTCACGTTCACCTGGGCGTAGCCCGCGCCGAAATTTGCCGGCTGCGGGTACTTGTACACCTCAACGCTCTCCGCGGCGAACACGGGAATGCCGTCGGCCATGGACTGGCCGTAGACCAGGCCGTAACGGGGAACCCCGTCAAAACTCAGGGTGGTGTCGAGGGATGGATGGGTATAACCCCTGCCCCGGATGTAGAGGCTCGTCCCGGTTGTGGTTCCGATTGCGTTCTGTTTGCCGGTCACCACCCCCGGCACATTCCGCAGGGCGTCGAGAATATCGAGGGAACCCTGCTCCCAAATCTGCCCGCCGCTGACCACGTTGCGCTGGGCGCCGAAGGAATCGGTTTCCGGCAGCGCCGGATTCGCCGGCGGCTGTTCGCCGGTGAGGGTCAGGCCCTCGCCTTCCATGACGAGGTCCCAGTCCTCCGAATCGCCCGCTTCCCCCCTGCCGGCCGCATCGCCCTCCGCGCCGTCCTGTGCCGTCCGCTCCTCCTCCGGCGCCGCTTCCCCCTCCTGCGCGGCAGGGGAAAGGGCGAGGCAGAGGAGGCAGAACAGCGCAAGCAGACACGGCTTCATGGATGAAGATTAACGGAGCCGGCTGAAAGTCAAATCTTCTTCACCGTGACCACCGTAGTTGGAAATCGTTAAGGTTTTCCCGTCCGCGCTGACGGTAAAACCATCAGAAGCCGGATTCCAGGGAATACCTGTCGTTATGGTTCCGGCTTTTGTTGTAGAGTCGTAAGTATAACCCCAGTTGTTTGTGGAATTATCAACGGAAAAAGAACAGATTACCCGCTGGCCTGTATTTTCTGGGGCTTCCTCGTCAAGGGGTTCTGCAAGATTTTTGAAAGTCATGGTCAGCCAGCCCGTACCATTGGCCTGGGGAGTCTTTCCTGCCCATACGGAATCCGCCAAATCGCCGGGAAGAGTCCCGGGGGTAAAGGGTACGGAATCTATGGTTAAATCCTTGGCCCTTAGGCG
>JAISND010000019.1 GCA_031276615.1 Treponema sp.
GGGCTTTGTGAAAAAATTTGACGCCGGAATAAAGGGCGGCGAATGTATCCCCATGAATTTCAACAACAACGGTTTCGTGTTCGAGTACAACAAGGATCTTCCCGACATGGCCCCCGCCAATGTAAAGGCCAGGGTTGACGAGGCCCTTGCCAAATTCAGGGCCGCTTCCGGCACGCTTGCCTGGAACGCGGTGGATTATTCCAGGCTGTAATTTGACGCCTCCGGAAAACCCGGCCGGGGTTTCCGGAGGTTCCCGCAAGAGGCTCTTTCAAAACTTCAGTTTTGAAAGAGCGGCGGCCGGAACGGGCGCTCAGGCGCAGGAACGGGCGCGGGTCCGGTAGGAGGTTTTTCAATGGAATCGCCTGTTGCCGAAATACGCAGTCTTAAAGCGGAACACATAACGAAAACCTTCCCCGGCGTCGTCGCCTGCAGGGACATTTCCCTTGAGGCGGGCGCCGGTGAAGTACTTGCCCTGGTCGGCGAAAACGGCGCGGGCATGACTACCCTGATGAATATCCTCATGGGGCTTTACCAGAGCGACGGGGGACAGATACTCATCAACGACAGGCCCGTCCGTTTCATGTCGCCTAACGACGCCATTGCCGCGGGCCTGGGTATGGTGCACCAGCAGTACATGCTGGTTCCCAATATGACGGTACTGGAAAACATAGCCCTTGGTTACCGGCAGGCGTGGAATCCCTTCAGGCTTGATTACGGACAGGTCAGGGCGCGGATTGAAGAAGTCTCCGGGCATTACGGCCTGCCGGTCGATCCCGATGCCTATATCTGGCAGCTTTCCGTGGGGGAACAGCAGCGGGTGGAGCTGGTCAAAACCCTCTGCCTGGGCGCGCGGTTTCTTATTCTCGACGAGCCGACAAGCGCGCTTACCCCCCAGGAAACCGACGAGCTTATCGTCCTGCTCAAGCGCATGGCTTCGGAACTTTCCATTATTTTTATCAGCCACAAACTCAACGAGGTAAAGGCCCTCTCCGACAAGGTTACGATTCTTCGCCGGGGCGAGGTGGTTTTCCGGGGGAACACCGCGGATCATTCGTCCCAGGACATTGCCGCCCTTATGACCGGACACGAGGTGGAGCTGCCGCGCAGGGAGGAAATTTCCGCCGCGGGCGAAACGGTTCTTGATATCCGGAACCTGTGCGTAAAGAGCGACCGGGGCTTTCTTGCCCTTGACCGTTTTAACCTCGCAATACGGAGCGGTGAAATCATGGGGCTTGCCGGGGTTTCCGGAAACGGCCAGCGGGAACTTGCGGAGGCGATCAACGGACTGCGAAAGGCCGAATCCGGTGAAATTGTATTTTTCGGAACCGATATCGCAAACAAAACGCCCGCCTTCATTATACGCCAGGGCATGGGATACATCCCCGAAGAGCGGAATGCCGAAGGCATAGTCCCCTCTTTTTCGATAAGGGAAAACCTGATCCTGAAAGACAGCGGCGCGGATACCTTTTCGCGGCACGGTTTCCTCCGGCAGAAGGCAATCAATGAAAACGCCGAATCCCTGCGGAAGGAATTCGACATACGCAGCCCCAATACCCAGGCCGCAGCGGGTTCCCTTTCGGGCGGCAACATACAGAAGGTGATCCTCGCGCGGGAGCTGAAGCGGAATCCGCGCTTTCTTGTCGCGGTCTATCCGACCCGCGGCCTTGACATGGGCGCCGCCGAATTCATCCATAAACAGCTTCTGGCAAAACGCCGCGAAGGTTACGGCATCTTCCTTGTTTCCGAGGAACTTGAGGAAATCATGAATCTTTCCGACCGGATTGCGGTGATCTTCAAGGGACGGATACAGCGGGTACTCAAGGCGGAAGAAGCTAACCGCAGAAACCTGGGAATTCTGATGGCGGGGGTAAAGGATGAACAAACACTTTAACATCATCTACAGGGCCGCCGTTATTGTCATTGCGGCCGTAACGGCGCTGCTCCTCGGCGCGGTGATCCTTGCCGCCATAGGCGCGGATATTCTCAGGGTATACCTGGTGATCCTCACGGAGCCGCTTAAAAATATTTCCCTCGTCTGCGAGGTGCTTATCCGCGCGATACCCCTTACCATAATCGCCCTGGGCATTTCTACCGCGTACCGGAGCGGCTTTATCAACATCGGCGCCGAGGGGCAGATGGCCGTGGGGATCATCGCTTCCACCGCGGCCGCCCTTGCCCTGCCGGATCTGCCCAGGCCGGTTCTTCTTCCCCTGATGCTGCTTGCCGGCTGCGCGGGCGGCGCGGCGTGGGGTTTTATACCGGGCATGCTGCGGGCAAAGCTTGAAGTGAGCGAACTTCTCTCCACGGTGATGCTCAACTACATAGCCGCCCAGTTCTACACCTTCTGCCTCCGGGGGCCCATGATTGACCCGGCGGAACTTACCCTGGGGGGAGTAGGCACGCCCCAGTCCATGCGCCTGACGCGTAACGTCTGGCTCGGCCGGATCATCGGAGGCACGCGGCTCCATACCGGGATTTTTATCGCGCTGGCCCTTGCCCTGATCGTCTGGCTTCTTCTCTGGAAAACCTCCTTCGGGTTCAGGCTCCGCGCCGCGGGCGCCCAGGACAGGGCGGCCCGGTACGGCGGAATAAACGTGGCCGGTTGCATGGTGCTCTCCATCTGCATATCGGGGGCCCTTGCCGGCCTTGCGGGAGCGGTGGAAATAGCCGGCGTACACCGCAGGGCCATCGAGGGAATCACCGGCGGCTACGGGTTCAGCGGCATAGTGGTAGCCCTCTTCGGCGGGCTTCACCCGGCGGGGATCATCCCGGCGGCCTTCTTCTTTGGCCTCCTCATCGTGGGCGCGGACATGACCCAGCGCATGGTAGGGGTTCCCGCCAATATGGTGCAGGTGCTTCAGGGCATCATCATCCTTGTTATCATCGCCGCCCGGATGATTCTGGCAAACCCCTACCTGACGGAATGGGCCCGGCGAAAATTCGCGGGGAAGGCCGCCGGGCCGGGAGCCGCGGACAGGCCGGCCGGTGGCATTTCCGGCCGGACGCCGGAAAACGCGGCGCGGCGGACAGACATTCCGGAGGAGCGGCCATGAATTTCATTGTCAACATCCTCTCCCTGGGCGTGCCTTTCTCGGTTGCCCTGCTCATCGCAAGTCTTGGCGAAATGATCAACCAGCGCGCCGGTATCTTCAACCTGGGCTGCGAGGGGATCATGGCTATGGGGGCCTTTATCGGCATGCTCGTGCCCTATGCCGCCGGGCACGGCGGACAGGTTCCGCAGATCTACAATGTGCTGGGCATCGCGGCCGCCATGTGCGCGGGGGCGCTGATGGGTATCTTCTTTGCCCTTCCGGTGGTAAGTTTCCGCAGCCCCCAGGGCATAGCCGGCATAGGCCTCCAGATGTTCGGGGTGGGAACGGCCGGTACCCTGTTCCGGCACTTTATAGGCGGCACCCAGAGCGTGCAGGGCATCGATTCCTTCCCCATTCCCCTGCTTTCAAAGATTCCGGTTTTGGGACAGATCTTTTTCAGCCACAATCCGCTGGTCTACCTTGCCTTCCTCATGGTGCCTCTTGGCTGGTACATCCTCAACAAAACCCCCTGGGGTCTGGCGGTCCGCGCGGCCGGCACCCACCCCCGTGCGGCGGATTCCATCGGCATCAGGGTGAACCTTGTCCGCTACCAGGCGCTTGCCGCGGGCGGCGCCCTGGCGGGTCTTGCCGGCGCCTACCTTTCGCTCTGCCAGGCAAAGATGTTCAGCGACAGTCTTATCGCGGGTCGCGGCTTTATCGCCGTTGCCCTGGTCTATTTCGGCCACTGGAACCCGGCGCGCATAATGGGCGGCGCCCTGCTCTTCAGCCTTGCCCAGTCCTTCCAGCTTGCCATTCAGGGTCAGGG
>JAISND010000064.1 GCA_031276615.1 Treponema sp.
CCGGCGCAGGCAGGCAGGATTAGAAGAGAAAAAAGAAAGTCGAGCGGCGTAAGGCCGCCGGAACAGAACAGTTCCGGGAGATAGCGTTTTTTAAGTTCCCGTTGTAACCGGAAAAAAGCAGCCCTGCATTTTCCCAGCGCCGGGGGGAAGATACAGGCCGGAAGCAGGCATGACAAAAGCAGCAACGCCACGACGGCCCGTTCCCAAAAGAAACGGATCTCCGCGCCAAGGTCGAAAAACACAAAGCCGCCCTCATACACTCCCAGGGATTTAAGGTTGTCCCTGAGATATGAAACGCTGCTTTCCCCGGGGGCGTCCGTCCGGGCCAGAAGGGAGACAGCTTTACCGCCCCGCGCCGGGGAAGGAACGTAGATTCGGCGGTTTTCATCATCGCCGTCGTTTATTACCCCCGTTACTATCCAGGTTTCATTCCGTATTTTCACACAGTTACCGGCGGCGCGGATGCTGCCGAAGAGGTCAAAGGCTGCTTTCCCGTTCAGTACCGCGTGCCGTTCGCCGCCCTTCCATGCCTGTTTGGAAAAGAAAGAACCGTCCGCCATGGAATAGCCCAGGATACGGGGATACCGGCTGTTGGTTCCTATGAGGGTAACCGGGTATTCGGCGCCCAGGATGACCGCTTTTTCCGGCCCCGGAATTTCATAGGTCAGGGGGAAATGCTCATCGCAGAACCGTTCGATTTTTTGCAGGTCTATTTCCGGGGCGTGTATATCCGCCGGGGCCGCCAGAAAGAGATCCCCAAGGCCGCTTGTTCCGGTAATGAAGGCGGGAACACAAAGACCGGCGCCGCAGAGGAACGACCAAAGGACGGCAGTGATAAAGGGCCTGCACAGTACACTGTTAGTTTTCAAAAAAATCCCCCGGATTTTTCAGGGAAACCGGTATCCCTGCGGACAGCATCTTGTCCGAGCTCAGGACAAGGGGCTCAAAAAACGTGATGCCCCGGATTACGGCGGTGTTCCGGTAATCCGAATCTCCAAGAAATACGTCCAGCCGATCCACGTAGTATTCCTCCCCCATAATGCCCTTCCGCCGTTTTACCCGGTAGAGGAAATAGCCGTCGCTGTCCTGGTTGATGGAAGCGGTGGGAACCAGGGTAAAGGAAGACGCGCTGGTTTTTTCAAAGATGATTTCAAAGGTTTCCCCTGCGCTTACTTCACCGGAGATGATTGAAACACTTACTGTTTTCCCCTGGGTCGAAGGCTTGACCCTGGTTACTTTTCCCGTAAGCCCGTGGGAAGTGTTGCTCAGACTACAGGTGTCCCCGGGGCTTATAAAATTGTTATCCGGAGAAACGGTACATTCCACCGTAAATTCCCGGCCCACGCCGATAGACGCAAGGAGGGTGTTTTCGGCAAAGTAGCGGCCCTTCTCCGCGTTCATGGCCGTCAGTATCCCCGCTATGGGGGCGCTTATAACCGCGTTGGCCTTGTAGAGCGCCAGGGCTTCTCCGGCGCTTTCCCTGGTCAGGCGGAGATTTTTCAGGTCTATGTGTTTAGAGGCAAGGGAAAATTCCAGTTCCTCCGCCTCGGCCTCGTATGTGAGCAGCAGGGCTTTGATGGCGGTTTCGGCATTGCGGACCTCGATGCCGCTGACGGAACCCAGATCAAAAGAGAAACGTGCGGTTTCCACAGCCAGCCGGGCCTTGTTGATCTCCAGGCCCATGACCCCGGCCTGTCCCGGCGCAAGGGGAAGCTCCGCCGGTCCTTCCGCCGGTCCTTCCGCAGCCGCCAGGACGGATCGCAGGCTGTCCAGCCATAACAGGAGGCTTTGTATGTCCTTTTCAAGTTTGGCGATATTGTTTTCCGTTTCCTCAAGTTTCCGCCGGGCCGCGGCCATGTCGAAATCCATTTGAAAAAGGACCTGCCCCGCGTCAACCCAATCCCCTTCCTTTACAAAAACCTCCCCGGCCCTGCCGCCTGCTTCGGCGTAGATGTTTTCCGTCTCCGCCCAGCCGGCAATGCCCGAACTTATTTCCAGTTTGGAAAGGCTGCCCCGGCTGGGTTTTACACCGCTTACCTCCGGCAAGTTGTAGGTGTACAGGGTTTTGGAAAAGAAGAGGAGGAGCGCGAGGAGCGCGCAGATAATTCCCCCAGCGGTCTTTTTGTTCAGCTTCATATATGCTTCCTAAAAAACACTACTTGACCCCCGAAAGCTCTATGCCTTTTTCCAGATCCCGCTGCCCCGAAAACAAAAACCACAGGGGCAGAAACATGTAGACGCAGGAGGCGGCGAAAATAATTCCGCCGCGGCCATCGGCCAGGCGGGAAAGATAAACCGACAGCGGTTCCTTAGTGAAATCGTCGATAAAGATGACCGCCTGTTCCACCACATTCCAGTATTCGATAAAGACAAGCATACACAGGGCCGCAATGGAAGATTTCAACTGGGGGATAAGAACGTGAAACAGAATGTACCAGCTTCCGGCGCCGTCAATCTCCGCGGCCTCAACATACGCCCGGGGGATGGCCTTCATACTCTGCCGCATGAGGAAAATCCCAAAGGGCGAAAAGATCCCCGGAAGGATTATGGCCAGGGAACTTTTCCGTATGCCCAGCAGCGCGGCGATGATGTAGTTCGGCACCAGTGTCGCCTGAAGGGGCATAAGCATAACCACCACGTACACCGCAAAAACCGCTTCTTTGTACTTCCACTGCCAGCGGAGGAAACCGTAGGCGGTGAGCAGGGATATTGTCAGGG
>JAISND010000093.1 GCA_031276615.1 Treponema sp.
AATGGTGGGCGAAATTCTTATGGCGTTGGAGTTGGATACATTGACGGGTGCTGATTTGGACAACGCCCGTGCGGCGGCACTGGCGCTGGTTATCCAATTGGGGGAGGACGCCGAAGAACTGCGCGCATTCATGGATGATGTGGCAAAAGTGGGGCTGGCACTTGGTAATGGCACAAAAATAGAGGACTACAAATGTCAAGAGTCAATGGTCGCCCAAACCGCCCCGCAGTCCGGCACGCGGCTGGCGCATGTGGACGCGAAATTTTCGCCCGAATTGGGTAAAAGGAGGCGCCAGGCGCCACAGGCGTTTGCTTGAAGAAATTCCGCGACGAAACTCCGGTTCGACCACACGAACGGAAACGTGAATGTTCGTGTGGTTAGTGTTTGTCATTCCCAAACGGGGCGTTTACTGCCAGGAAGGCGCGAACAGCAGGGTATCCCGATCGAAAAGAACGGCTATGTTTCCGGCCCGCGGAATTGTCTCAAAGGGAACATGCGCCCGCATAACCTGAAATCTTATTCCGAAACTGCCGTTTTCGGCATTCGCGCCCAGCCAGGAATAGCAGGCTTCGAGCAGGGGGCTGCCTATACCGGCGTCATGGTAAAGGACTTCACCGTTTCGGCGAATTTCAGAAATCCGCCCCCGTCCGGCGCCGCCCACAAACGGATAATGCCGGTCAAAGCTGATAAGGACGCCCCTGAATTCAAGGGATGACAGGCCGTCCGGAATTGACAGAACCGGCGCCCGGCCGCCCCCGGTTTGGATGGAAAAAGGCCCCTCTCCCTCGCCGTAAATCAGCGCCGGCGGGGCGGAGCCTGAATCCGCCGGGGGGAAACGGAGGTAAGAAAAAGCCAGCCAGACGGCAAGCAGCCCTCCCGCCAGAATCAGGGGGTAGGCGGCGGCGCGGGGAAAACGGGCGGCAAGGGCGCACGGGGGAATACACATACCAGCGGCAAGGAAAAGTCCGGAATCGCTAAAAACCGCCCCCCGGGAAACACCAAGGGCCGCCGCAAACGCGGCAAGGGCCCCGGACAAAAAAAGCAGCATAACGGAAATTCTTCTGTTTTTGGACCGGATGCCCAGGTCTTTCCTCAAGAGGCTTAAAACAAAACCCAGCGCGATGCCGGTCAGGGCGCCGGAAAGATAGAGAAGATCCCGGCTGACTGAAAAAATACTAGAATCCATACAGCTCCGAATATTTGCCTTCGATATATTCCAGAAACGGATTCACCGAGAGTTTTTCTCCGGTGATCTTTGACAAAAGCTCGCCGGGCTCAAGGCGGCAGCCCCAGCGGTAGATGTTTTCCCCGAGCCAGTCGTAGAGAAGGGAAAATTTGCCTTCGGCGACGGCGCTTTCATAAGCGGGAATATCCTGTTTCAGTTTTTTCAGTATCTGCAGGCCGTAGAGATTCCCCAGGGCGTAACTGGGGAAATAACCAAAGGAACCCATTGACCAGTGGATATCCTGCAAAACCCCGTCCGCAACGGTTTCGCTCTCAAGGCCCAGGTATTCCCGGGTGTAGTCATTCCAGACCGGCGGAAGCTTTTCCGGCGCAAGTTCTCCGCCGATAAGCCGCTTCTCCAGTTCAAAGCGAAATATTATATGAAGGGAGTAACTGATTTCGTCGGCGTCAACCCGGACAGGCGAGGGTTTTACCTCGTTTACCGCGCGATAAAAATTTTCCGCCCCGGCGGATTTTAGCTGACGGGGAAAATATTCGCGGAGCAGCGGAAAACAGCCTGTCCAGAAAGAACGGCTGCGGCCGATTACATTTTCCAGAAACCGCGACTGGGATTCGTGCACGGCCATTGAAGCCCCGTCGGCAAGGCAGCTTCCCCGAAGTTCCGGGGGGAAACCCATTTCATAGAAGGCGTGTCCCGATTCGTGAATGACCGAAAAAAGCCCCGAAAGGATATTGTCCGGAAAATACCTGGTAGTAATGCGGATATCATCGGAACCAAGGGATGTGGTAAAGGGATGGGCGCTGGTATCCAGGCGTCCCCTGCCGCGGTCAAAGCCAAGGTAGTCCATAAGCCTTTGACTGAAAGCGGCCTGCTGTTCAACCGGAAAATCCTGTTTCAGGAAAGAAGTGTCCGGCGGGGGACAGAGGCTGATTTTTTCAAGCAGCGGGACCAGCCTCTCCCGAAGGGCCGCGAAAAGGCCGCCGGTTTCGGAAGCGGACATTCCCGGCTCATAGATGTCAAGCAGGCCGTCGTACAGGGAGCCGGCCCCGTTCCCGAATCCCCAGTACGCCGCCTTTTTTCGGGCAAAATCGATCATGGTTTCAAGGTGGGGCAAAAAGGAGGCAAAGTCATTGGCCCGGCGGGCGCCTGCCCAGGCGGCCTGGGAAAGCCCCCCGGCCCGGGCCGCGGCGCTGACAAAATCGGCCGGGAGTTTTACCGCCCTTTCATAGCGGCGGCGCGTTACCCTGAGGAAATCCCTTTCAGGTTCAGGCAAAGCCCTGTCCCCGCGGGGGTTTTCGGGGACAGATCCCAATTCCGCAAGGAGCCGGCCTGTTTCGGGATCGATCAGGCGTTCGTGGGCAATGCCTTCAAGCAGGGCAAGCTGCTCCGCCCTTTCCTCAACCCCGCCGGCGGGGAGACAGGTTTCCTGATCCCACTGGAGAACCGCCGCCGCCTTTTCCAGGCAGCGGTATTCGCGATCGATACGGTGGAGTGTTTCCAGTGCCTGTCCCGAATTCATACGCGCTCCCTTGCGGTTGTTGGCGAACCTTGTTCGGCAAAAACCGAAGCCTTTGAACAACTCTGAGCCTGTCCCGAAACTGAAGTTTCGGGACAGCCTCCTCTGTTAAAAAATTACCATTTTCCGGTTTTTTTTGATAGGGCTGAACAGGGGGGCGGACTTCCCCGGCGCCGCGGCCGGGGATTGTCAGGGCATAATACTGTATTCCTGTACAACCTGTATCTCCGACTGCAGGACAGAAACACCGGCCACCTCTTTGGCGGCTTTAATGGCCGCCTCGACAAGGGCCTGGGAATTGGCCACGCCATACAGGCTTGTCACATTATCCGAAACGGAGGTTTCCAGAAAGTGAATGGGGATATCCCGCTCGTAAATAATATGGTGTTTTACCTGCTGGCCCAGGATCATTTCTTTGACCCGGGCCCTGTTCTGCGCTTCCGCTTCCGGGTTCAGGGTATGCTCTATCAGGTTTTTGATAAGTTCCGCGCATACCGCGGGATGGAAATGGCCCGTGTTCAGGGAAAGATGGTAATTCCCCGGATCCTTCCAGTCCATGTCAAAAAAATACCGGTGAAAACCGATGCGATCATGATCGCTCTGGTCGATTATCTGCCGGGCGCGTTTTTCATCACAGTGAAAGTAACTTTTAACCCGCTCGATACGGATATCCGGAGGCGCGGCGAGAAAAACCGAAACCACTCCGGGGACATCCTTGAAGATCACGTTTGCCCCGCGGCCGATAAACACGCAGCTTTCCTGCTCCGCTTCGGCGAAGATCGCGGTCTTTAGATAGTGCAGGTAATCGTCCCTGTCCTGTGACAGGGAGGCAAAAAATGAAGGTTTCCTTTCGTCGTATTTGGCGAAT
>JAISND010000187.1 GCA_031276615.1 Treponema sp.
AGGGAGATCGGCGTGGTGGACCGGCTTTCCAACACGGCCCAGAACGATTTGATGAACATCGTGTCCCTGTTCCTCTCCCTGGGGGTGGGCAGCCAGATGACCCCGGAGAAGTTCCTCAACCCCTCGTCCCTGATCATCGTGGTCATGGGCCTTTTGGCCTTTTCCATCGCCACCGCCACGGGGATTTTGGTGGCCAAGTTTATGAACCTCTTCCTGAAAGAGAAGATCAATCCCCTCATCGGTTCCGCCGGGGTTTCGGCGGTGCCCATGGCCGCCCGGGTTTCCAACAAGGTCGGCCTTGACGAGGATCCCGGCAACTTCATCCTGATGCACGCCATGGGCCCCAACGTGGCCGGCGTGATCGGAACCGCCATTGCCGCCGGCGTCATGATTGCCGTGTACGGAGGCTGATAAGCGGCCCGGCGCCCATCCCCTTGCCTGTAACGAGATAAATCTTCGGAGGCTTTCCCAAAACTGAAGTTTTGGGAAAGCTGTTCCGGATGCAGGCAAGCCGGGGTGCGGGCGTTTTCACATTGACAGGCTCCCACGCGAATGAATGGTAACTTTCCCGCCGGAAAGATCGTCATTCATCGGCTAGTTTTTACCGCGGAATTCCGGTAAAATCAGTTACAGCTATGCGTTTCCGAAGAGTAAGCCGTATCCCCGTTCCGCTTGTGATCTGTGTTTTTCTGTGCGCGTCCTGTTCCCGGCTGGGCTGGGGCCTTCTGCTCTGGTCGGCCGAAGATCCTCCCATACCTTCCGGCACGGTACTGCCGGTGTACATCCGGTCAAACATCGATCATGTCTGGGTAGTGGGCATTCCCGAAGAATACCGGACAAGCAGGGATATCGACAAGACGGAAATTCCCCTTCCCCTGTTCGAACTGGCCGGGAACAGGTCAAAGGCAAAGAAACGGGCGGAAGCCTTCGCCCGGTATGCCTCGACCTACGCGGAGAACCTTCAGGACGGGCTTCCGATTCGTGACAATCCCGATAACGGCGCGCGGCGGGTATACCGGCTGCGCAGCGGGGAGATCATCAAAATACTGGGCAAGGTTGAGGGACACCCCGCGATCAGCGCCACCGGCGATCCCCTGCCCGGAGACTGGTACCGGGTTCTTGCCCGGGACGGAAGTACGGGCTACTGTTTTTCCTACCGGCTCAAGCTCTTTGAGCATTACGGCGGCCCCCTGGTCGCGGCGGATGACGGCGAAAATGAAGTTTCGGATCCGGATCTGGACATGCTCATGGCAAAGACCTGGTCTCCGGAATCCTACGGCGCAATGGTAAACAGCAGGCGGATCAATCTTGACGATCTTTCAAAGCACTGGCGTTTTGATCCCGGCCAGGATACGGGTATAGCCCAGATTCACCTGCCCGGCCTTGATCGAAGTTTTTCATATACCGGCATCCGTTCTGCCGGGCCGCGCGGCTGGCAGTTTGAGGGGACCAGTCTTCAGATGCATCTCCGTTCCGACACGGTTCTTGCCGTGCAGTTCACCGAAGAAGGCGGCGCCCCAAAATCCCATCTCTTTGTATCGCTTCCCGCGGAAGTGGATGATCTGATTGTCCAGGAAACCACCCGCAGGGAGGGCGCCTTTAAGGGCATCTACGCCCAGGGGCCTGCTTTTACCAGCAATAATTACGGAACCATCTCTTTCACCGAAACCGGCAAATTCACCTGGACCGGCTTCGATCTTCTTGTTCCGCAGATCGTTCCCGCGTCAACGCCGGGCAGGGGCACGGTTGTGATGGATCTCTTCCTTGCCCCCGGCCTGCAGGATCGTTACAACGGGGCCTTTACCCTCCGCTTCGGCGAAACGGAGGACTCTGCCGGAACAGAGGCCGGCGGCGCGGACGGGGGCACGGCTGCCCGTTTTATGTACACCCTCGACAACCAGGGTTTCCGCATCGAATATGTTCCGGCGGCAAACATCGAGGAAGTTACCGTTATGCGCAGGGAAACTTCGCCGATGGTTCTTTATTTCTTCAGGGATAAATGGAATGCCCAATAGGCCTGCCGCGTCAGGGCTGTTCCGGGGGCGGTAAAAATGGCCTTTGTCCAGTTTTCGCGGGTTTCCCTTGCCTTTGCCGGCAGGGACATTCTGAAAGACGCAAGCATCCATCTGGCATCGGGTTCCCGGGCAGCCCTGGCCGGCGCGAACGGCTCCGGAAAATCGACCCTGATGAAGGTGATGGCCGGCGTTCTGCCCCCGGACTCGGGGGATCGGGTAATTCAGAAGGGAACCCGCGTCTCCTACCTGCCCCAGTCGGGCATTGTACACCGGGGAAAGACCCTGCGGGACGAGGCGGAAACCGCCTTCGCGGATCAGCACGCCGCCCTCGGCCGGATGGAGGCAATAGGCAGGGAACTGGAAAACACCCGCGGCGGGGGGCTTACGGCGGCCCTGCTTGAGGAACACCACCGGCTTCAGGAGAGTGTTGAAAATTCCGGTTACTACCGGCGCGAGGCAGATGTCGCCGCGGTTCTCGCGGGGCTTGGCTTTTCGGAGAAGGACCTCGACAGGGGCGCCGGTGAATTTTCCGGCGGCTGGCAGATGCGCATCGCCCTTGCCAAGGTACTGCTTGAAAGGCCGGACATCCTCCTTCTTGACGAACCGACCAACTATTTGGACATCGAAGCCCGCGCCTGGCTTGAATCCTGGCTCGGAAATTTTCAGGGCGCGTATCTCCTGGTTTCCCATGACCGTTACTTCCTTGACGTTACGGTTAACGAAGTTTACGAAATTTTTCAGGGAAGCCTCAGGCGTTACGCGGGCAATTACAGCAGCTACGAAAAAGTCCGCGCCGCCGAACTTGAAAACCTTGTGAAGCGTTATGCGGAACAGCAGGAGGAAATCGGAAAAACCGAAGCCCTCATCCGGCGCTTCCGCTACAAGGCAAGCAAGGCGGCCTTTGTCCAGGATCTCATCAAGCGGCTTGAAAGGACGGAACGGATAGAGATACCCGAATCCCTTAAAAAGATAAGCATCAGCTTTCCGCCGCCGCCCCATTCGGGAAAGATCGCCCTCAGCCTTGAGGGGATAGAAAAAAGTTACGGCCCGCGGCGGGTTCTTTCGGGTCTGGATCTTCTCCTTGAATCCGGGGAACGCCTTGTCGTGGCGGGAAGAAACGGCGCGGGCAAAACGACCCTGCTCCGCATCATTTCAGGCGCGGACGCCGGCTTTGGCGGAACCCTGAAATACGGCGCCGGCGTCAGCGTGGGCTACTTCTCCCAAGACGCCGCGGAAGCCATGACCGGCAGCGAACAGATCCTTGAGCTTGTGGAGGCCGGGGCGCCCGGCGCCCTTGTTCCCCGGCTGCGTGACATGCTGGGCGCCTTCCTCTTCCGGGGTGACGATGTGTACAAGCCGGTCTCGGTTCTTTCCGGCGGGGAGAAGAGCCGCCTCGCCCTGCTCAGGATGCTCCTCAAGCCCGTGAACCTTCTCGTCCTGGACGAACCTACCAATCACCTTGACATCCATTCAAAGGACCTGCTCCTCGACACCCTCAAAAAATTCGGGGGTACGATCGTTTTCGTCTCCCACGACCGCGCTTTTATGGAAGCCCTCTCCACAAAAACCCTGGAACTCTCGGGCGCGGGCCCTGAAGAGCCGGCGCGGGCGCGGCTCTTTTACGGAAACTACGCCTACTACCTTGAGCGGATTGAACGGGAAGCCGGGGGCAACGAAGGGGGAAGCCTGCCCAAACGCGGCGGCATTTACCCCTGCGCAGGCCCCGGAGCGAACCCTGCGGGTCCGCCCCCCGGCGCGGCTCCTCCCCGTCCCGCCCCGCCCGCCCCGGCGGATACGGCGCCGTCAGCCGAAACCGCGCCGTTATTCGAAAGACAGGACCTTCCCAAAAACATCCTTGTCAAGGCGGGACAGGAACGGCCCCTCACCGCCGGAGAACGGCGGGAACAGGAAAAGCGGAAACAGGCCCTTGTCCGCCGCCTCACGCGGCGGGAGGAAGATATCCTCGGGGAACTGGAAGGGCTTGAAGCGGAAAGGGCGCGGCTTCAGGCCGAACTGGCAAAGCCGGAGGTTTA
>JAISND010000158.1 GCA_031276615.1 Treponema sp.
TAGGCTTTCTTGAAAATTCCTGTGAGTTTAAGGAAATGTTAACGATCAAACAGTAAACGCCGATGCCCTGCCTTCATTTGCCGCTTCACTTGGACAATCATATGTTCTCTCCTATAATATCGGCAATGCCGATTGAAAGATCGTTGAAATTATAAGACAAGGAGCGGTCTAATGAAGAAAAGTTGTATTGTTATACCTATATTGTTACTGCTTTTTATTACCCTTGCGTGTAAATCTACCCAAAAGCAGGACGAACCCCCGCCGGAGACCGAACAGCCGTCCCCGGCGCCTCCGGCAAGTCCGGGCGGGCCAAGCCAGGCCGCCCTGAACGAGCTGGACAAAGCCAGGGCGCGGGTGGATGAGGCAAAAAAGCGGGCCTCCGATTTTGAAGGCCCTTCCTACTTCCCCAGCGACTGGCAGGCGGTGGAGTCAAAATACGCCGATGCGGAGAATCTTCCGCGGGGCAGCGAGGCTGAAATCCGGCAGGCCACAGCCGCGTATAATGGCGCGGCGGACGCCTATGACGATATTTTCAACAAGACCATTCCCCTTTATGCCCAGGCCAGGGAAGATGAAGTAACAGCTGTCCGTGACGGGCTTATAGCGACGGGCCTTACCCGGTCCTTCCCCGAATATCTCAATGAGGCGGATCAGACGGCCCTTGCTGCCGTGGATCAGTATGAAAAGAAGGACTATTACGCGGCCAGGGATACGGCCGCCCTGGCCCTGGCGCGGTATCAGGCCCTCAAGGCCGGCGCCGACGCCTATCTGGTACGGCAGGAAATAGTCAGCCGCGGCTTTATCCCCTATGATCCCGGGAATTTCGACAGGGCCGACGCAACCGGACAGGCGGCAATAGACGAATACCTTGCGGACAATTTTGAACCTGCCAGGGACGAAGCGGCCGAAGCCCGTCTCCGGTATAACCAGGTGCTTGAAACCGGCTGGAGTTCCTACGCGGCCGATCAGGGCGCTTCCGCCGGTGTGGAACGGCAGAACGCCCTGAACCTCAAAGCGAACGTAGCGGTGCGTGATATGTTTAACGAAGCCGACGCCCTCTATAACCAGGCCGCCGCTTCGTTAAAGGCCGAAAAATACGAAGACGCCGCCGTCCGGTACACCAATTCCGAAGCCCTTTTTGTTATTGCCGGCCAGGCGGCGGCTGAAAAGCGGCGCCTTGCCGAAGAGGCTATTAAAGAAGCCGAGGAAAAAGTCGCCGCAAGCGATGAAACCGCCAGAAAGGCCGAGATATTTATAGAAGGAGGCGCGCAATGAGCCGCAAAGTTGGTCTGGTTTTGGTCATTGTATTGATTTTTGGCATACAGCCCTTATTTGCCCAGTATGAACTGCCGGAGCCGGTGTTAAACGATATCCCCTCCGCGGCGCCGGAGCCCGGTTTCCGGCAGCCTGATTTCAGTGAAGTGGTTTCCGATTTCCGGGACTTCAACCTGGAGGCTTTACCCGAGCCGCCTGTTTTTCTTCCCGCTTTTTCCCTTGCGGCGGCGGCTTCTACCGATGCCGTAATACCCGCGGGTATCAGGAACAACCGTTATTACCTTGAGAGTCTGAGGCTTACCAAACTGGCCCAGGACAGCTATGATTACGGCGATTACGACGCTTCTGCCGAATACGCGCAAGAAGCTGTTCGTTATGCGCAACTTTCGGACGAATACGTGGCGCTCCAGATGAAAATCAAGGAAGCCAATGACGCGATTGCCGCTGCGAAACAGCGGCTCGATTGGGCTTCTTCCAGCGGCGCCGCCAGACAGTATCCGGTTGAATACGGCGAAGCCCAAAATTATTACACCGCCAGCCTTTCGGCCCGATCCGCCGAAGATTGGGACGGGGCCATTGACGCCGCCAACAGGGTCATCAACATATTGGCCTATATCCAGGCGCCCGCCCCTGTTCCCGATTCAACCGCGCTGCCCGCGCAGTACACGGTCAGGGCTTGGGCAATTTCCAGGGACTGCCTCTGGAATATCGCCGGCCGGGCCTGGGCGTACGGAGATCCGGCCAAATGGCGGCTCATCTATAACGCCAATAAATCGAGAATGCCGGAACCGGACAATCCGGATCTTATCCATCCCGGCATGGTGCTCGATATTCCAGGCATCCAGGGTGAAACCAGACAGGGCATGTGGGAATCGGGGAAAACCTATAACCCGCTTAAATAGCGGCTTGTTGCTTTAATAGAGTTGTTCAAAAACTTCAGTTTTTGAACAACAACCGCTAAAAATACCGCAATTTCGTAGCCATAAGGCGAGAAATTGTAAGACTTGTGAAATAATCAACCGGGTTATTGAACAAGTCTAATAATGCGATGCGCTTTCGGTGTACTGTGGGATATAGAATCATTGGCATAAAATCACCGTACATCGTCCGCTTTGCGTGACGGCCCTTTTCCGGTACACTGTCGTCATGGAACAGGTTAATGTCCCGCTGGAAATTTTTCGCACCATCGCGGTGTTCGGCGCTTTTTGGGGGGGCTTTTACCGGCTTGTGCGGCCCGAAGCGCGGTGGCGGCGGGTCATTCTTTTGATCTTGATGATGGCGTTCCGGCCGGTCTGGTTCTTTGCCGGAGTCGTCTTGCAGGAGACCCTTTCCGGCGGCTTGGGCCTTGTATGGGTCCTGGCGTGCTCCGGAATTTTCATTGTCCTCTGCGACAAGCCGGGCCGGGTGGCTGTAACCCTGGTGTACTATGTGGGAATCCCGCTCTATGTGGACGTGCTTTTCCGCTGCGCCATGATCCTCTATTCAAAGGGGCTTGCCGATTATAACCCGCCCCTCTGGTTCGTGAACATTATCATCGAAGCGCTCTTTATTCTGGGCTGGACGGAATACTTCTACCGGGTTATGTGGAAATATCCGGCGGCCCTGCCCCTCCGTTTTTGGCTGGTGATACTGCTTCCCCTGTATACCGGCTGGATGCTCTTCAACATCTTCATTGAACGGGACGCCCCCCTGTCTGAAATCGGCGGCGAAACCATTTGGTTCGGCCTTTCCTTTGGCGTTTTGCTCTTGGCCCTGAACCTGATGGTGTTTTATCTGTACGTGAAACTCTCCGTTTCCTACGAAGCCCGGGTCTTTGCCGGAGAACTGGCGAACACCCCGCCGGTATGGACCGCGGAGCAGGGGCTGTCGGAGGCCTTTGTCCAAAAATACGAACTTTCGTCCCGGGAACGGGAGACGGCGGGGACCATGCTCCGGGGCAGAAACGACAAGGAAATTGCCCAGGAACTGAATATTTCCGTAAACACCGTACAGGCCCACCTGAAAAGCATCTACCGGAAGACCGTCGCCGCCGGACGCTTTGCCCCGTTCGCCCTGGTCCGGGGCTAGAGAAGCACGGGAAGCCGGTACGCCGGATAGCCGCGGATTTAGGCATTAACGGGAACATGTTGCGCCGGTGGATACAGCAGGCACGGGAGGCGGGGGGTTCAGGCCTGCCGCCTTTTCCCGGGCACGGGCGGCCTCGGGATGAAGAACTATCCCGCCTGCGGAAAGAAGTCAAGGCGTTACGGGAGGCGGTGTGAAGCTCCGCTTCACCCGAAATCCTGAAAAAAGCGGCCGGACTTCAGTTCGCGTCATCTTCGCACAGACAGAACCCCGCTGATGGTGTACCGGTTCATGAGTGAACACCGGAATGAATACACCATCCGGGAGATGGCCGGGATTTTCGGGGTCAGTTGC
>JAISND010000264.1 GCA_031276615.1 Treponema sp.
AGTGGTTATCATAAACCGGGATCAGGTTCTTTCATTCAGCTTCAGCGAAAAAACGCGGAGGGCGGTTTGCGCCTTTGAGTATGTTTATTTCGCGCGCCCTGACAGCGTCATTGACGGAATCGGCGTATACGGCTCAAGGATACGGGCAGGCGAAATTCTGGCAAGGGAATCGGCCGTGGCCGCGGATCTTGTCATCGGCGTTCCCGATTCGGGAATCCCCGCCGCCATCGGATACGGCAGGGCGACGGGTACTCCCTTCGGCATGGGAATTGTACAGAACAAATACATAGGCAGAACCTTTATCGCCCCGGAGCAGGCGATGCGCGAAAAGGCGGTGTCACTCAAGCATTTCATTATCCGCGGCGAAGTGAAGGGCAGGAGGGTTGTGCTTATCGACGATTCCATTGTGCGCGGAACAACCAGCCGCCACCTGGTTTCGCTTTTAAGGGGCGCCGGGGCAAGGGAAGTGCATATCAGGGTGTGTTCCCCTCCGGTGCGTTTCCCCTGTTATTTTGGCATAGACACGCCCCACCGGAAGGATCTTATCAGCAACGCCGGCAGCGCCGCCGATCTCTGCAAGTCCCTTGGCGCGGACAGCCTTGCCTTTATTTCGGTGAAGGGGCTTCTGGAATCCCTGGAGGAACCGGACAGCGGGGGAAAAGACAGGCCCGGGGACGGCGCGATCTTCGGCGGGGAACCTGCGGAAGGCGCGGGTTCCGGCAAAAAGTCCGGCGATGAAGGTTTCTGCCTGGGATGCTTTGGCGGCGAGTACCCCATTCCGGTACCGGGCGAAACCGGAAACAGCGCTCCCGGTGAAACACACGGGTGAGGATATTTGATGGATTACAGACAGGCGGGGGTTGATATCGGGGAAGCTTACCGGGCGGTCAATAAATACCGGGAACTTTCCGCCGGAACCATGAACAGCGCGGCGCTGAACGGAATCGGCGGCTTTGCGGGAATGTACCCGCCGAAGGAATTTTTTGCCCGCTCCATGACGCATAACGGGAAAGGAGCAGTCCGCTTTGCCCAGAATTAATATTATGACGCTGGTTTCCGGCGGGGGGACAAATTTCCAGGCCCTGCTGGAGGCGGAGAAAACCGGAAGGCTCGGGCCGGGCAGGCTTGCCGTGGCCGTCTCCGACAGGCCCGGAGCCTATGCGCTGAAACGGGCGGAACTCTGGGGGATCCCCGTATATGTGGAAGAACCCGACACGCGGCTTCCCGTAGAAGAAAGGCGAAAGGAACTTTCCGACAGGATATTCCGCATTGCCAGGGATTACAATATCGGCCTTGTCGTTCTGGCGGGCTTCCTTTCCATCCTGAGGGGGAAGATAATCAGACACTACGCGGGGCGAATCATCAACCTTCATCCAAGCCTTCTTCCCAAGTACGGCGGCCCGGGCATGTGCGGCAACCGCGTTCACCGTGCCGTGCTGGACGCGGGTGAAAAAGAATCAGGCTGTACCATTCACTTTGTAGACTCCGGAATCGATACCGGTTCCATAATTCTGCAGCGCAGGGTTCCGGTGTTGAAAGGAGATACGCCGGACTCCCTCGCGGAACGCATTCATGACGAGGAACACATAGCCATTGTGGAAGCAACCGCCCTGGTTGCGGAACGTTTGTACAAAAAGGCGCGGACCGCCGAGCCGGAACATTCCGCCGGGGCAGTGACCGTCGGGGGAAAAATCACGGATCGGCAGATCTGCGCGGAGGAAAAAAAATGAAGAAGAGGGCTTTAATCAGCGTGTTTTACAAGGACGGAATTCTCGAACTGGCCTCGTACCTGGGCGGAGCGGGATGGGAGATACTTTCCACCGGCGGCACCTCAAGGTATCTGCGGGAAAACAGCATTCCCGTTACCGATATCTCCGCCCTTACCGGATTCCCCGAATGCCTTGACGGCCGGGTAAAGACCCTGCACCCCGCGGTTCACGCCGGCATCCTCGCCCGCCGCGGCGAAAAGTCCCACATGGAAACCCTTGAAAAGCTCGGCCTTTCAACGATAGACCTTGTCTGCGTCAACCTTTATCCGTTCTTTGAAAAAGTCCGGGCCGGATTTTCCGGGGACATTCCCGCGAATTGTCCCTCCGAAGAAACGGTGGAGTTCATCGACATAGGCGGCCCCGCAATGCTCCGTTCCGCGGCGAAAAATTACCGCGACCTGATCGTCCTTACCGATCCGGCGGACTATGCCGAAACCCTTGCCGGCCTCAGGGCGGGCGAGGTTCCCCTGGAATTCAAAAGGCGCCTTGCCGGTAAAGTTTTCAATCTTACTTCCGCCTACGATGCCGCCATCGCCCGTTACCTCCTTGAAGAAGAATATCCGCGGTACTGGCCGCTCTCCCTTGAAAAAGCGCGGTCCCTGCGCTACGGTGAAAACGCCCATCAGACGGCGGCGCTTTATCTCCACACGGACAGGCCCGGCGTTTTCGGAAACCTGGAGCAGCTTAACGGCAGGGAACCCGGCTACAACAATATCCGCGATCTTGACCTTGCATGGAAGGCGGCCTGCGCCTTCGGCTTTGCGGATGTCCCGCCCGCCGGTGAAGCGGATGTCAGGCGGCTTGTCCCTTCCGCCGCCGCGGAAAAGCCGAAGGTCTGCTGTGTGGCGGTCAAGCACAATACCCCCTGCGGCATTGCCCTAGGCAACACGCTTGGCGAAGCCTATGAAAAAGCCTACGCCTGCGACCCTGTTTCAATCTTCGGCGGCATCGTGGCGGCCACCGCTCCTGTTGACGCGGAGACCGCCGCAAGGCTCGCGGAGCTTTTCCTTGAGATTGTGGCTGCTCCGGATTTTGAACCCGCGGCGCTTGAAATTCTCAGAAAGAAAAAAAACCTCCGCATTATGAAGGTAAAGAAAGCGCCCCTTGAAACCCGCGAATACACCGCCGTTGACGGGGGGCTTTTGGTGCAGCAGACCGACCGCGGGCTTCTTGAAAAATGGGAAGTGGTAACCAAAACCGCGCCGGCGGCCGGAGACATTCCGGACATGATCTTCGGCATGCGGGCAGTAACTTTTGTAAAATCAAACGCCGTCATGATCGTGCGGGACGAGGCCGCTTCCGGCATAGGCGGCGGTCAGGTCAACCGTATCTGGCCCGCGGAGCAGTCCCTCCGGCAGAGCGCCGCCGCGATAAAGGCCGCCGCCGAAGCGGGAAGGGGGCCCTGGAAGGACGGCAAAGCCGCCAGGGTTCTCGCTTCCGATGCCTTTTTCCCCTTCGCCGATGTTGTTGAAGCGGCGGCGGCGGCGGGCATCAAATCCATCATCCAGCCCGGAGGTTCGCTTAACGACAGGCTCTCGATTGAGGCCTGCGACAGGCACGGCATCGCCATGATCTTTACCGGAACGCGGCACTTCAAGCATTAAGATTCATAACAGAGAACACATGCAAGTACACGATTACCCTGCTTACCCATGATGGGAAGCAGCGGCTGGTACGCTGGGACGGCAAACCCTCCAGGCGGAAATACGGCACCAGCGCCGCTCCGGAAACTACCCAAAAATCTATGACGAGGCCGTCCGGAAGGCCCTGACGGTCGCCCGGTGTATCCCGACCCCGCAGGCGACCCCGGCCACCGGTTTCCCGTCTGCCCTGCGCAGCATGCTTTGCAGCCGTATGGCGTATTTATGCATGATATTCCCGGTTTGCCAATACTTTTTCCATTTGTAGCGTTTCCGGGCCGTCCTGTCTACCATATCGCCCTTTGTCTCGGACAGGATACCAGCGTTCCGGTTTAAATATTTTGAAATTGACAGACACTAGATCCTGAAGGCTCTTGCAGTTTTTCAGGTTTTCACCCTTGCAAAACTGCGATCTTTAAGGTTGCTTTCCCAAAACTGAAGTTTTGGGAAAGCCTCACTAATTAGCCGGTTCCCTTCCTGGCAAACCCAAGTCTGTGGCATATAACGAATTGTCTGTCTGCCCGGGCGGCGGCGCTACTCCGTCCC
>JAISND010000283.1 GCA_031276615.1 Treponema sp.
ACAAGGTTGCCTTTGGAAAGGCCGCCGACCGCGGGGTTGCAGGAGAGGGCGCCGATTCTGTCGGGGTTCTGGGTGATGAGGAGGGTCGAAAAACCAAGGCGCGCGACGGCAAGGGACGCCTCAATTCCCGCGTGGCCGCCGCCGATTACAATGCAGTCGTAGTCCATGGTTTTGCCTGTCAATGGATTTGGTATAACATATTTCAGGCGGCAGGGTTCACTGGCGCGCCGCGGAAAAGGCCCGGCTTATAAACCGGCGTGTCCGTTCTTCTCTGGGATGACTGAAGAAATCACGGGAGGAGTTTTCCTCCACGATGATCCCCTTTTCCATAAAGATAATCCGGTTGGCGACATCCCTGGCAAAGCTCATCTCGTGGGTAACCACCACCATGGTTACGCCCTCGGCGGCCAGTATCTTCATTACCGCCAAAACCTCGCCGATAAGTTCCGGGTCAAGCGCGGAGGTGGGCTCGTCAAAGAGAATGACATCCGGCTTGGGGGCCATCGCCCGGGCAATGCCCACCCGCTGCTGCTGGCCGCCGGAAAGCTGGTTTGGGTAATAATGGTACCTGTCCGAAAGGCCGACCTTGTCAAGGGCTTCCCTGCCTGTCTTTTCCGCCTCGGCCCTGGGGATTTTCCGGGCGCTTGTCAGGCCCTCCATCACATTGCCCAGGGCGGTTTTATTGTTGAAAAGATGGTGGCTCTGAAACACAAAGCCGATTCTCCGCCGTATCCCCAGAATCTGTTTTTTGGAAACACGGGCAAAATCAAAAGTCTCGTCCCCAAAGGTCAGGGTTCCCCCATCGGCGCGCTCCAGAAAATCGATGCACCGCAGAAGGGTGGTTTTTCCCGATCCGCTGGGGCCGATGATGGTAACCACGTCCCCCTTGTTCACCCTGAAACCCAGACCGTCAAGAATCACGTTTTCGCCGAAGGACTTTCGTATTCCCCTTACCTCAAGCATATTTCTTCTCCCTTTCCCCTGAACCATTCCGGCGGCGGTTTTGATCACCCTCCATTATATCTATACGGGTTAAAAAAAACAGGAAGGAGAATCAGGGGAGGACGCTCCGGAGTACCGGGGTATCTCCGCGGACGAAGATGCCGCGGGTTTTAGCGCAGGGATCGGGTCTGCCGTATCTGACTGTCGGCGAATCCGTCGATGGATTTAACCAGGGAAAGCCAGTAGTTCGCCTCGTTTTCGGAGGTGTAGGGGCCTACCCGCACGCGATACCAGGTTTTGCCGTCCACCTCCCGGTTTTCGATAATGGAGGTGATCCCTTTTGAAGCGAGGGTTTCCTTTACCCCCTCGGCGCGCACCTTGGCGGTAAAGGCGCCGGTCTGCACCCAGTAATCGTTGTACGCCCTGGCCGCGGGCTTTGAAGCGGCCGAAGCCGGCACTTTGACCACGGCCGGTTTTGCCGGCGGCGTTACGGGCCTGGCCGGCGCCGCAACCGGGCGGCTTGCCGGCCGGGGCGCGGGGGCTGCCGGCGGCGCGTCAGGCACCGCCACGGTACTGGGCTTCGGAACATTGATGATCACCCTAGCCGAGGCTTCCCCGCCGGTTTTTTCCACCGTATAGCTTTCAACGGGCTTTTCGCCATTAATGTAAAAATTGGTTTCCTGGATGGCCGTAGCCGAGGGCGGGGACTGTATTCCCTGCAGATCCTGGCTGTTTCTTACCAGATCGGCCGCGTCAATTGAGGCGGGTGAACGGGCCCTTTCCGTATCCGCGGCCGCGCCGCCGGCCGTGCCGGGCGCGGTTACCGGGGCAGTTCCCGCCGCGCCGCTCTCCGTGCCGGAAACCTCGCCGCCCGCGCGGGAAGCCGTACCGGCCGTGCCGGGCAATCCCGGCATTACAACAGGCCGCGCCGAAGAAACGGCTGTTCCGCCCGCCGGAGTTTTGGGCGTAAATATAAGAATGGAGGCGCTGATGATAATCACCAGAAAAACGCCGACCGAGACCGCGACAAGAAGCAGCTTTTTCTTTTCCATGACTAAAAAATCCCCTCTCCGGACAAAATTTCGTCTATCCGGTTTTCCAATTGTGCTTCATAAGGCCGAAACCCAAATGAAGGGTTATATACTCTGTAAATATCGGCTTTTCCGGATAAATATTGAGAAATGAAATGTTTTTGGCTTCCAAAACGTTTAAGCAGACTGCGCCAGGAAAGGCCGTCCCTTTTCCGCGCCCGCAGAAGGCGGACGAAGAAGGGCGCTTCCACCAGAATGATGAAGTCAAGCTGTCCGAAAACCGAGGACTTGTGGAGTACCGCGGCGTTGAACACGCAGGGCTTGCCGGCCTGTGCGGCGAGCCATTCCCCGGTAAGCCGGTTTGCCGCCGGGTGCACAATATCCTGCAGGGCGGCCATTTCCCCGGGCTTTCCGAAGGCCCTTTCCCCCAGGAGCCGCCGGTTAACCGTCCCGTCCGGGTTGGCCAGATCCCCGCCGAAACGGGACAGAATCGCCGCCCTTTCCGCCTCGATAGCCGCGTGCCCCAGTTTGTCCACGTCAAGGACCGGCAGCCCCCGTTTTTCCAGCAGGGCGGCGACGCGGTTTTTCCCCGCGCAGTACAGCCCGGTAAGCCCGACAAGTTTCCGCATATTTTAACATCGGCAGGGGAAGGGCACTTTGAAAGGGCGGCAAAAAACAGTTATAATAGTCTTGAAGGAGTCTATATGGCAAAAATGCGGTTTTTTTTCGATTACGAATGTCCCTTCTGTAAAAAGGGCTACGAGTATTATCTGGAATTCATCGGCGAACATCCCGAAATCGAGGTTGAGTGGCGGCCCATTGAAGCCCACCCCCGGCCGGAGGATCATCCGCCCCACACCGACCTGGCCTGCGCCGGCTATTACGCCGCCAGGGAACTGGGCGCCGACATGCCCGCCTTTTTCGCCGCCATGTTCCAGGCCGTTGCCCTGGAGCGCAAAAATGTAGAGAAGGTCGAGGTGCTCTGCGATATCCTCAAGGACATTCTGGATACCGCCAAATTCCGCGCCATCATCGAATCCGGCAAATACGCCAAACAGGTGGAGGAAAACAACGACCTGGCCTACGAAAAGAGCGGCGTCTGGTTCGTTCCCGCCCTCAGGATGAACGGAAAAAAACTCGACGCCGAAGGCGGCATCGGGGTCAGCCGTGAAGCGGTGCGTGATTTTTTGAAAGGCCAATAAGGCGGTTACACTCAGGGGGTTAATGCTTTTTAACCGCTCCAGGACTCCCCCGCCGAAAGGCGGGTTTCCGGGTGCAATTCCGCACCGCCGTATGGCGGCGTTTCAATCGGGAGATAAGTGAGGCTTTCCCAAAACTCGGTTAGTTTCGGGAAAGGCTATGGAGAAAGCAGCCTGAAGCCCACTTTCTCCGCTAAATCTAAGGTTGCTTTCCCAAAAACCGAAGTTTTGGGAAAGCCTCAAGTTAATGGTCATATTTTCGGACAGTCGCTTCGTCCCGGCCTGCCGTTGACACATAATACCCTCTCGCCCGGTTTTGCCCGGTGAGTTTTTTGTCCTCCGGAGCCCTGCCGCAGCAATCAAAGCCATTTCCGTGCCGGAAACAGACAAGGTGTTTTTGAACAGCGAGGAAATTCAGCGGCTTGCAAATACCCCGTTGGGCGGCGCATCGGGAGCCGATGTGCGCCGGGCGTTCCTTTTCGGCTGTTTTTCAGGTTTGCGTGTTTCATATCTTAAGTCCCTTGCCTGGGGCGATATAGAGCACAATCCTCCGCAGATAGTCAAACGCCGCATGATGCACGCCGCCCTGGATTCGGATTTCCTGTATGAGGCCTTGTTCTCAGGGTAAACGCCGATGCCCTGAGCATGGCCGCTTCTGCTGTTCTTCTTTTCCTTTCTTGGATATATTCTATAATGTGGATTTAAACGAATATGAAACATAAAGTGATGATAGGTATATTTTTATTGACCGCCGCTATGGGTTTTTCCCAGCGGCTGGCCACGGTGGCGGTGTTTCCCCTGGAAGCCGGGAACGGCATAAGCCCGGCCGAGGCGGCCCGGATGACCGGCCAGGTATTGGCGGAACTGA
>JAISND010000018.1 GCA_031276615.1 Treponema sp.
GTGGCGGTGTGGGTGACAAAACCGGCGGTGTTTACCCGGCCGCTTTCTATGCCGGCGATCACATTGGCAAAATCTTCCCCGGTCGCGTTGCGGCTTGCCATGAGGGTTATCTCCTTCGCGTGGAGCAGGGGGTCGTGAAAGCTGATGTCGGCGCGCACAAGTCCGACAAAAACAATCGTTCCGCCGTGGGCTGCAAAATTGAAGGTCTTTGTCATCTGCGCGGCGTTTCCCGTGGCGTCGATTACAAGGGGCGGCATTTCGCCGCCGGTAATATCGGCGAGGGCCTTTTCGGGATCAAGGTTTTTGGAATTGACGGTATAATCGGCTTTGGCGGTGTCCCTGGCGTAGGCAAGCCGCCTGTCGTTGATGTCAAGAACGATAACCTTCGCGCCCCGTTCCTTTAAACCGTGAATCGCCCCAATGCCGATGGGCCCGGCGCCTACCACAAGGGCCGCCTCCCCGGCGGCTGGGCTGCCCCGGCGCACCCCGTGAAAGCCGATGGAAAAACATTCCACCAGCGCAATGTCCTGGGGTTTGACCTTTCCCGTGGGAACGGCGTAAAAAGCCGGCAGGGCGAAGTACTCCCGCATGCCGCCGTCAACGTGGACGCCGATGCACTGAAGCCGCGTACAGCAGTTTGTTTTTCCCTTTCTGCAGGCAACGCAGGTTCCGCAACGGAGATAGGGGAGCACGGAAACCACATCCCCCTCCCTGATGTTTCCCGCGGCCTTCTTCGCCGAAGCGGGAATCTCCGCGACGGCGGCCGCGATTTCATGCCCGACGATGCGGGGATAGTCGAAAAAAGGCTGGGTACCCTCAAAGGCGTGAAGGTCGGTACCGCACACCCCGACCTGCAATGTTTTAAAGAGAATCTCGCCGTTCTTCGGCTCCGGTTTTACCCTTTCCTCGACGGCGAATTCGCCGGGTTTCCTCATTACCAGGGCTTTCATGTTTCCTCCTGAAAGATCTGCTCGTCTATGGGCTTGCCGCCCGGAACCATGGGAAGAACGCGCTCGTCCTTGTCTACAAGCGCTTCGACAAGGGCCGGCCTGCCGTCCGCGAGATCCTTTCCCGCCCTTTCCAGAGCCTCCCGAAAGGAACTCTCGCCGGCAGCCCGGTAAGCCGAAACTCCGTAAGCCCCGGCGAGTTTTATAAAATCCGGCGGCCTGTCGTCAAGATCGCTTTCCGAACAGCGGCCTTCGAAAAAGAAGTTCTGCCATTGCCGTACCATTCCCAGGGTTCCGTTGTTAAATACTATTATAAGCACCGGAAGGCGGTACCGGACAAGGGTCGCCATCTCGGCGCAGTTCATCCTGAAGCAGCCATCGCCGGTAAAGAGTACGACAGGCCTGCCGGGATTCGCCGTCTTTGCCCCGGCCGCGGCGCCGAGGCCGAAGCCCATTGTGCCCATGCCGCCGGAACTGAGAAAGGAGCGCGGGTGGTTAAAGGGATAAAACTGGGCCGTCCACATTTGGTGCTGTCCCACGTCGGTGACTACAATCGCCCTGCCGCCCAGGGCCTTCGCGGTTTCCTGAATGACGAAGCGCGGGTGCAGGGCGGTTTTGCGGTGATGATCCCTGGGTGTTATGGCTTTCCACCTGTCGATTTCACCGTTCCACCCGGTTTCCATCTTCGCGGGCAGTTTCCGGATAAGCTGTTCCAGAACGGTCTTTATATCGCCCGTAACCGAGGCGCAGGTCTGGACGTTTTTGTTTATCTCGGCGGGGTCAATGTCGATGTGGAGAATCTTCGCCGAGCGGGCGAATTTTTCCACCCGGCTGGTAACGCGGTCCGAAAAACGCGCGCCTATCGCCACAAGCAGATCCGCTTTCTGTACCGCCTTGTTGGAAGCCGCCGTGCCGTGCATGCCTATCATCCCGGTACAGAGCCGGTGATCGTGGGGAAAGGCGCCCATGCCCATGAGGCTCAGGGCCACCGGGGCGTTGAGCAGTTCCGCGAGTTTTTTAAGTTCCGCGGAGGCCCCGGAGATATTCACCCCGCCGCCCGCGTAGAGCGCCGGACGTTTTGCCGCAGCAAGGAGCGCCGCCGCGGTTTCAATGTCGTCTTCGGAAAAAGTCCGGCGTTCCTTCCGCAGGGAAAGTCTTTCCGCCCTTTCACCCCTGATCCCTCCGGGAACATAACAGGCTCGGGCCGCGGTTATATCCCCGGGAATATCGACAAGCACGGGGCCGGGCCTTCCCGCCTTTGCCACGATAAACGCTTCCCGGATAGTTTCCGCCAGTTCGTTTACATCCCTGACGATCCAGTTATGCTTCACGACGGGCATGGTGATTCCCGCGATGTCCACTTCCTGAAAACTGTCCTTCCCCAAGAGGGGAACGCTTACGTTGCCGGTGATGGCGACGACGGGAACGGAATCAATCGCGGCGGTGGCAATTCCGGTTACCAGGTTTGTCGCGCCGGGGCCCGACGTAGCCAGGCATACGCCAACCCTGCCCGAGGAACGGGCATAGCCGTCCGCGGCGTGGGCGGCGTGCTGTTCGTGACTCACAAGAATGTGGCGGATGCGTTTCTTCTGTTTATAGAGTTCGTCGTATATGTGGAGGACGGATGCGCCAGGATATCCGAAGACGGTATCCACGCCCTGCTCGATAAGGGTTTCGACGAGAATCCGGGCGCCGGTGTACTTCATGACAGACTCCGGAAAAGCGGCGCTTTCATTCCAGGGCCTTCAGCACGGCTTCGCCCATTTCCCTGGTACCGGCGATTTTTTCCGCGCCCGCCGCGATGCCTCCGGAACCCGCGCCGTGTCCGGCGATATCCCCTGTCCGCAGGCCCCGGTCAAGGGCGGCGCCGACCGCCGTTTCCAGGGCGGCGGCTTCCGTCTCAAGGCCGAAGGAGTAGCGGAGCATCATTGCAGCGGACAGGATCGCCGCAAGGGGGTTGGCGATATCCCTGCCGGCTATATCCGGCGCCGAGCCGTGGATTGGCTCGTAGATGCCCAGGGGCCGCCCGCCCGCGCCGTTGCCCCGGCCGGGAACGCCCGCAAGGCTCGCCGAAGGCAGCATGCCGATGGAACCGGTCAGCACCGACGCCTCGTCGGAAAGGATATCGCCGAACATGTTCGATGTGACGATTACGTCGAACAGGCCCGGGGCGCGGACAAGCTGCATGGCGCAGTTGTCCACATAGAGGCAGCTTGTCTCGATGTCCGGGTAATCCTTTTCGACACCGGCGGCGACTTCCCGCCAGAGCCGGGAAGACTCAAGGACATTCGCCTTGTCCACCAGGCAGAGCTTTTTCCGCCGCGCCGCCGCGGCGCCGTAAGCGACCCGGAGAACCCGTTCAATTTCATGCCGGGAATATTTTTCGATGTCGAAAGCCGAATTGCCGTCGGCGCTCCGTCCGCGCTCCCCGAAATAAATGCCGCCGGTAAGTTCCCTCACGATGAGCAGATCAAAGGCGGGTTTCCCTTCGGGATTGGCGGCGGCAAGCACCTCGTCCTTGAGGGGGCAGGCCGCGCGGAGCTGGGGAAGCAGCGCCGCCGGCCTGAGATTCGCGAACACCCCAAGGCCGGAGCGCAGGCCCAGAAGCCCCCGCTCGGGACGGAGATGCCCCGGCAGCCCGTCCCACCTCGGGCCGCCCATGGCTCCCAGAAGTACCGCGCCGCTTTTCTTTGCCGTTTCAAGAGTTTCAGGCGGCAGGGGAAGGCCGGTTTCGTCAATGGCCCTGCCCCCGGCAAGGGCTTCGGTAAACTCGAACCTGTGCCCGTATTTCTTTCCGATAAATTTCAGCGCCTTCAGGGCTTCGCCAATCACTTCCGGGCCGATACCGTCACCCGGAATCACCGTTATCGAACAGTCCACAATAATCTCCTTTCCCTACTTTAATCTCCTTTCTCTACTTTTCCTACAGATAAGGTTTGAAGCGGCGTTCTATATCGCCGATAAGTTTATACTCTATCGAATCCACCAGCGCGGCCCGGCTCGCTTCGATGATGTCCGCGGAAACTCCCACGGTACTCCAGCGGCGCCGGCCGTCGGTGGATTCGATGAGAACCCGCACCTTCGCGGCGGTCGCCTCTTTGCCGTCGATTACCCTGACCTTGTAATCGTCAAGGCGTACCAGTTGAAGGTCCGGATAGAAACGGGTGAGGGCGCGGCGCAGCGCGCCGTCCAGGGCGTTCACCGGGCCTTCTCCTTCCGCCGCGGCGATCTCGTTCTGTCCTTCGACAAGCACCTTCACCCAGGCGTGGGAACAGGCGATGGACTCGCCGGTGGGATGTTCGCTTACCACCCGGTAGGCCTCAATGCGGAACAGGGGCCTGTAGCGTCCCAGTTCCCGCCGGACCATCAGTTCAAAACTGGCGTCGGCCCCCTCAAAGGCCCAGCCCTCCGCCTCAAGGCTTTTGATTTTTCCGGCAAGCGCTGCGGTCACCGGATGATCCTTCGTGACAGCCGGTTCGATGCGCTTCACCCGCTCGGCAATCGCCGAACGCCCTCCCACCTCGCTCATGAGGAAACGCCGGTCGTTGCCGACCGCCGCCGGATCTATATGCTCGAAGGATTGACGCGCTTTGAGAATCCCGTCGGCGTGCATTCCCGCCTTGTGCGAAAAGGCGTGGGCGCCGATGTAGGGCATGTCGTCGCTGATTGAAACATTCGCAATCTCCGCCACCCTGCGGGTCAGGGCGGAAATTCGCGGAAGCCTGCCTTCGGGCAGGCAGCGGATTCCGAGTTTGAGTTCAAGGCTGGGGATGAGCGACGCGAGGCAGGTGTTGCCGCAGCGCTCGCCGAAACCCGCCAGGGTTCCCTGTACATGGCCGCAGCCTTCCCGGACCGCGGCGAGGGAGTTGGCGATGGCAAGGCCCGAGTCGTTGTGGGCGTGAATGCCGATGATCGGCGTCCTGCCGCCGCCCGCCGCGTCTCCGCCGGCCAGGGCCTTTACCGCCCTTACCCCCTCGGCGACGGCGTCGGGAAAGGCGCCGCCGTTGGTGTCGCAGAGGACGATCCTGTCGGCGCCCGCTTCCAGGGCGGCCTTTACCGTGGAGAGGGCGTATTCCCTGCCGGCGGCGAAACCGTCGAAGAAATGCTCGGCGTCGAAGATCACCAGCCGGCCCCGCTCCTTGAGGAAGGCCACCGTCCCTGCGATCATGGCGATGTTTTCCTCAAGGCTTACCCGCAGCACCCCGGTAACATGAAGGTCCCAGCTCTTGCCGAAGATCACCAAGGCCTCGGTTCCCGCTTCAAGGAGGCTTGCGATCCGGGGATCCTCCGCGGGGGCGCTTCCCTTTTTGCAGGTTGAACCGAAGGCGCAGAGCTTCGCGTTCCCGAGCCGCAGGCCCGGGGCAAGGCGGAAAAATTCCATGTCCTTGGGATTGCTCCCCGGATTCCCCGCTTCGATGAAACTTACCCCGAGTTCATCCAGGGCTTCGGCAACGGCGAGTTTGTCCCGTACCGAAAAGGTAATTCCCTCGCCCTGGGCGCCGTCGCGGAGGCTTGTGTCCAGTATTTCCATCATGTTACCCAAAACAAACTCCTGTTATTCGCAATGCGGCCCGATGCCCCGCCGAACCTCCGGTTTGCGCTTTGCTCCGCGGCGGCTCATTTTTTTCGCGAAGCCAGTTCCCATTCCATGGCGTTTATCGCGGAAAGATAGGCTTTTATCGAAGACTCAAGCACGTCGGTGGAGACGCCGCGGCCGTTCCAGTGCCTGTCCTCCCAGCCGATCTTCACCATTGTTTCACCCTGGGAGGAAGAGCCGCCGGTAATGGCGCCGATTTCGTACAGCTCAAGTTCCGGTTCCCTGCCGATGATCTGGTTGATGGCCCTGAAGATCGAATCCACCGGGCCGTCGCCCATGGAGATAACTTTTCTGGAATCGCCGTTCTTGTGCCGCAGCCTGATCGCGCCGCTTGCGCCAAGGGCGGATCCGGTGTTCACCGCCCAGTGATCGAGCTTCCATGTTTCGGGCACGGCGGCGGCAGTTCCCATTACAAGCGCTTCCAGATCGCGGTCGCTTACCAGCTTCTTTTTGTCCGCGAGGTCTTTGAACTCGGCAAAAACCAGCTCCAGGGTTTCGGCGTCCACCGCGAGGCCCAGTTCCTTAAGGCGCTCCTCAAGGGCGTGACGCCCCGAATGTTTGCCCAGGACCATGCGGTTTTTGGGAATGCCGATGGATTCCGGCGTCATGATCTCGTAGGTTTCGCGCTTTTCCATGACTCCGTGCTGGTGTATGCCTGCCTCGTGGGCAAAGGCGTTGTCCCCCACAATGGCCTTGTTGGGCTGCACCTTTACGCCGGTAACCTGACTCACCAGCCGGCTTGCCGCGTAGATCTGGGCGCTGTCAATGCGGGTATCCGCGGAGAAATAATCCTTCCGCACCCGCATCGCCATAACCAGCTCTTCCAGTGAGGCGTTCCCCGCGCGCTCGCCGATTCCGTTTATCGTACACTCGACCTGATCCGCCCCGTTCTCCACGGCGGCGATGCTGTTCGCCACCGCGAGGCCAAGATCGTTGTGGCAGTGTACCGAAAGCCGCGCCTTTTCCATGTGCGGCGTATGCTCTTTGACGTATTTGATCCGCTCCCCGAATTCGGCGGGCATGGCGTAGCCCACCGTATCGGGAAAGTTCACCGTCAGGGCGCCGGCTTCGATGGCGGCGCCAAAGACCCTGCAGACAAAACCGGGGTCGCTGCGGAAGGCGTCTTCGGCGGAGAACTCCACGTCGCCGCAGAATTTTTTCGCGTATTTGACGGCGGCCGCGGCCTGCTCAAAAACCTGTTCCGGACTCATCTTGAGCTTGTACTCCATGTGCACCGGAGAGGTGGCAAGAAAGATATGAACCCGCGGGCTTGCCGCGCCCGCCAGGGCTTCCCTCACCGCGTCGATGTCCTTTTCCAGGGAACGGGCGAGGCCCGCGACGGTGCAGTCCCTGATGATGCCCGCGATGGCCCTGACCGATTCAAGATCGCCGGGACTTGAAACGGGAAAGCCCGCTTCCATAACATCGACGCCGAGTTTTTCCAGCCGTTTCGCGACTTCAAGTTTCTCCTGCAAATTCATGCTGCAGCCCGGCGCCTGTTCGCCGTCTCTTAAAGTTGTGTCAAAGATAACAATGTTTCTGCTCATGCAATTTCTCCTCCTGACATGATTCATCACGCTGAAGGCGGCCTTTCGCCTTCAAAACGCCTGAGTGTCCGGTAACTGTCTGGGCCGCCGCGTTTTCCCGCGGCCGGGCCTTACAATTCCGGTCTAACTAATGCTTAGTACGAGGGAACCCCGCTCCAGGGCTACAAGGCCGGTGCGGGCAAGTTCAAGAACGCCGTAGGGGCGCAAAAGGAGAAGGAGGCCGTTCAGCTTTTCCATGCTGCCGGTGGCCTCGATGGTAATGGTCTCGGGGGAAACGTCAATGACCCGGGAACGGAAGATCCCGGCGATTTCGATCACCGCGGGCCGGGTTTTTTCACCGGCGCCGATTTTGACCAGCATGATCTCACGGCGCAGGCATGAGGAAGGCTCCAGTTCGCGCACGGCGATCACATCAACGAGTTTACCAAGCTGTTTGATGATCTGCTCCAGCACCCTGTCCTCTCCGGTTACGGCGATAGTCATCCGCGAGATCGATGGATCCTCGGTCTCGCCGACAGTCAGACTGTCAATGTTAAAGCCCCGGCGGCTGAAAAGTCCGGAAACCCGGCTTAAAGTCCCCGCCCGGTTCTCAACCAGGGCCGACACCACATGCTGTTTCATGCCACCCTCTGTTCCGGCATCTTTCAAAACAGACAAGACCCCGCTGTCTCAAAATATCAAATTCTGAAACCGGCTCACGGTTTTGAAAAGCCTTTTTCATGGAGGCTTTTCCAAAACTTCAGTTTTGGGAAAGCAACCTTAAAGATCGCAGTTTTGCAAGGGTGAAAACCTGAAAAACTGCAAGAGCCTGGCCCAAAACCGTGCGCGTTGGCGCACAGTCAATTAGTTTTGAGACAGGCTCTATGTATAACCAAAATCCCGAAAAGTGTCAACAGGAAACCTGCCGCGGGGACAGGGCAGCAGCGCCTGCTTTTCTTATACCTATTATTCAGGTGGCGCCGCCTTTTTCAGAAAAAAAACCACGGAGCTCACAGAGGAGTGGAGAGAAAAAAACCACAGGGACACCTTTTCTCTGTGATCGCAAACCCCCGGTTTGATGTGTCCTCTGTGGTGAATATTCTTCATTTTTCCCTTGATAAAAAAGTAAGTGCCGTTGCCCTGGCGCCCCCGCCGCGGTTTCAGCGCTGCTTTTGCCGGAATGCGGAAAAGCATATAAACCCGCTGTTTTTTTACCGATAATAAGAGAGCTGGTTACAGAATCGTTTTGTAACTGCCTCACTATTGTAACGGAGGTTTCCCCTTGATCAGAGGATGGTATACCGGCGCCAGCGGCATGAGGGCCCAGCAGTGGCGGCTCGACGCGGTGGCGAACAACCTGGCAAATGTTGATGTGGACGGCTACAAGCGGGACATGGCAGCGTTCAAGGCCTTTCCGGAACTGCTTGTCAGGCGGCAGGATGACGACGGGGTTTACGGACACCCCTTCGGCTCCGCGGACGCGGCGCCCGTAGTGGGCAAAATGGGTACCGGCGTCGAGCTTAACGAACTGTATACCAGTTTCGAGCAGGGGCCGCTCAAGGAAACCCAAAGCGACTTTGACATTGCCCTGGACGGAAAGGGCTTTTTAACCGTCGCCACTCCCTGGGGCGAACGCTATACCCGGAACGGCTCCTTCCAGCTCGGAAAAGAAGGCTACCTTGAAACCAAGGAGGGTTATCCCGTGCTTGGCGAAAAAGGCCCCCTCAAGGTAAAGGCCAATAATTTCCAGGTGGACAAGGACGGCCGGGTCTGGATCAACGCCGCCTACGCGGAGGATCCCGGCCTGATGATCTCCCGGGAAAACAACACCTGGGAAGAAACCGCCCTTCTTGACACCCTGAGGATCGTCGATTTTGAAATTGACCGCTACCTTGAAAAGCAGGGTTCCAGCCTCTACCGCGAAAGCGATACTTCAGGCCCCGCCCGGATTATGGAAGAAGGCGCCAGACCCGCCGTGATTCAGGGTTTTGTGGAAGGCTCCAATGTGGACCCCGTTGTCGAGATGGTCCAGATGATCGAAGTCAACCGGGCCTATGAAGCCAACCAGAAGATAATTCAGACCGAAGACGCTGCCCTGGGCACCCTGATCAACCAGGTTGCGCGGTTTCAGCAATAGGAGTGACCCATGGTTCGAAGTTTATGGACGGGCGCGTCCGGCATGATTGGCCAGCAGGCCAATATTGATACCATTTCCAATAACCTGGCAAACGTAAACACCCACGGTTTCAAGAAGGTAAGGGCGGATTTCGAGGACCTTATCTATCAGACCATAAAAACCGCCGGAACACCGGCAACCGAAGACACGGTGGTTCCCGTGGGCATACAGATGGGGCACGGCGTCAAACTTGCCGACACCCAGCGGATGTTCTCCCAGGGCGCGCTCCAGGCAACCGACGTTCCCACCGACGTGGCCATTGCCGGCGAGGGATTCTTCCGGATACAAATGTACGACGGTTCCTGGGCCTATACCAGAAACGGCAATTTCAAGGTCGATTCCGACGGCCGCATGGTAACCGGCAACGGCTACTGGCTCCTGCCCGATATCATCATGCCGGAGGGCTTCCTTCCCGAATCGATCTCCGTTTCCAAAGACGGCAGGGTCAGCGTAAAGGTTCCCCGGATCGACGAAAACAACCCCGTCGACGTGGGCCGTATAGAGCTTTACCGTTTTCCCAATCCGGTGGGACTTACCGCCGTAGGGGAAAACCTCTTCAAGATTACCCAGGCTTCCGGCGACCCCATTCCCGGCCGGCCGGGTTACGAGGGCATGGGACAGATCGAACACAAATTCCTTGAAATGTCCAACGTGTCGGTGGTTCAGGAAATGGTGAATCTCATCGTGGCCCAGAGAGCCTACGAGTTCAATTCCCGGGCCATCCAGACCAGCGACAATATGCTGGGCACGGCGACCACCCTGAAGCGGTAATCCGGTGTCCGGGATCATTGAAGTGAAACAGGGAGAATACAAATGGATATAGGCGGGCTTTCCCGTTTTAACGGTTACCTGTTAACCGGAGATTCCCCGGGGTTAACAAACACCGGCGTTTTCGTTAACCGGTATTCGGATGAGGTTAACGACCCCGAAACATTCGCCGGGGCGCTCAAGAAAGCCGCGGAAAAGACGGAAAAAGCCGCGGATTCCCGCAAATCGCCTTACATCGACAAAACCGGCAAACTTTACGAACAGTGCCTTGAGCTGGAAACCTTTCTTGTAAAAACCCTCATCGGCAGTATGAGGAACACCATACAGAAATCGGGCCTCATCGACGAAGGTTACGCGGGGAAAGTGTACGAGGACATGCTCTACGACGAATACGCCAGGGACTTTACCAAAAACGCGGGTTTCGGTCTTGCGGAGCAGGCCTACCTTGAACTGACCGGCCGGCGGGGCAGCTTTCCCCAGGACTGATTTCGGGAAAGCCTCTATTTACAGCCGGAGGCAGCCATGAAGGACAGAATAAGGAATCTTGTTGAATTCATTTACGGCCGGGAGAATGCCGCGGGTATTCTGCCCGAACTTTTTGAAATTCTTCAATCCCATGCGGAACACGCG
>JAISND010000073.1 GCA_031276615.1 Treponema sp.
ATAGTAGAGTTGTTCAAAACTAACCGGGTTTTGGAACAGGCTCATCTTAACACGGGATCGGGATTTTGAAAACTCGTCAATGTCTCCTTGTTGTCGTTCCGCACCGGGAACCGCGCTCGTCCCTCAGAAAATGGAGCGGACGCCTGTTCGCGGCCGGTTTTAACGGGGCCTGGTCTTTTCCCTGGCTTGCGCCGCTTGCCCTTCTCTCCCTGCCTTTCGACACGGCGGAATTAAAATCACTTGCCCTCACCCTGCGCGGACAGAGCCTTGCCGAAAACAGTGAGGGGAAATTTAAAACCGGCGCCGCCGCCGAATCGCGTTTCCCGGACGGCGCGGCGGGGGACGGGGTTCCCGCCGGCAGATTTGTATTCGGCCCGCTTCTCTGTCCCGGACTGCGGGGCATGCCTTTTCCGGAGAGCGCTTCGGAAAAAATTCTCTACCGTTTCTCGCCGGTGGTACTGGGAAGCGCCCTGCTTGAGGGATCCGGATCCCCGGACTTCCCTCCCGGGGATACTCCGCCGCCGCCGGAGCTTTCCTTCAGGGCCGCCGCCGTGGCGAACATGAATTTCCGGCCCCTCCGCGGCGGGAATTATTCCTGCGAATGGGAAATAGGAAAGCTCTGCTGGCTTCCCGCTGTCCGGAGACAAAGGAACTCCCCCGGGGAAGCGGATTCCGCGGCAGGTCCGGAATCCCGTTCCGGGCATGAAGGGGCCTTCTGATGGCGGATATTTTTACCCTGTCGGGCGATTCGATTCATGTTGATATCAAAGCGATACCCGGCGCGTCCAAAAACGAAATCGCCGGAATCAGGGACGGACGCCTGCGGGTCCGCATAGCGGCCGCGCCGGAAGGCGGCAGGGCAAACACGGAACTCCGTGAATTTCTGGCGAAGCTCCTGGGCTGCGCCAAAAGCGAAGTTGTTCTGCTGCGCGGTGAAAAATCACGGCTGAAAACCCTTGCCTTTCCCCTTGCCTGCAGGGTAAAGCTGGAGAAAATAGCGTCCGCTTCAGAGCCCGGCCCGCCGCGGATTTGAGTTTGCCAGCCAAAGAATTGCCCCGGCCCCTGCCCGGTAGGCATAAATCCGCGGAATTCCGGGCGGTATTTCCGCCTGTCCCCTGCGCGTTTTGGCCGGTGACGCCCCGGCGGAAAAACCCGGTTCCGGCCTAAAAAGCCTGTCCGGCCTGAAGCCCCAGAAGATTCCGGTAGAGCCTGAAATTCTCCCCGTCGAAGCAGACAAAGACAACGCGCTTAATGCCCGGAGTCTCCCCAAGGGTCTTTTTGACCGTCTCCACCGCAAGCGCGGCGGCCTTGTCCCTGGGGTAGCCGTAGACCCCGGTGCTGATGTTGGGAAAGGCGACGCTCCCGAGGCCCTTCTCCTCCGCGAGGAGGAGGCTTTTCCGGTAACAGGAAGCAAGCAGCTCCGGCTCACCCTGTCCGCCGCCGCGCCAGACCGGCCCCACGGTGTGGATCACATGCTTTGCCTTGAGCCGGTAAGCGCCGGTGATCACCGCGTCCCCCGCGGGGCAGGGGCCGCCGGGAATGTGGCGGCGCTCCCCGGCTATTTTGACGCACTCGGCCAGGAGTTCCGGCCCGGCCGCCCGGTGTATGGCGCCGTCCACTCCCCCGCCGCCCAGAAGGCCCGAATTGGCGGCGTTTACCAGGGCGTCAATTTCAAGGACGGTAATGTCGCCGCGGATTAATTCCAGTTTTGCCATATTCATCAAGGCTCCGTTTGGATATAATAGACCTGTTCGGAAACTGAAGTTTCCGAACAACTTCCGCTAAAAAACGCGGTTTTGTAAGGCATAATACCACTTTTATAACGAGGAAGAAACTATGGCAGACCGGATTCAAATGAAAAACCCGATTGCGGAACTCGACGGGGACGAAATGACCAGAGTCCTCTGGGCCCTGGTAAAAGAAAAGCTCCTGCTCCCCCATATCGGGCTAAAAACAGAATACTACGATTTGGGAATCATGAACCGGGAGGCCACCGGCGACGCCGTCACCTCCGAATCGGCGGAAGCAATACGGCGCCTCGGGGTCGGCGTAAAGTGCGCTACCATTACGAGTAACGCGGCCCGCAAGGCTGAATACGGTTTAAAAAACCTGTTCCCCAGCCCCAACGGAACCATCCGGGCAATCCTTGACGGCACGGTGTTCCGCAAGCCGATTACCGTATCCTGCGTAAAGCCTTCGGTATCGACCTGGAAAAAACCAATCGTCATCGGCCGCCACGCGTACGGCGATCAGTACAAGGCCTCGGAAATGCTCATCCCCGGCGCCGGGAAAGTCGAAATCGTCTATACCCCCGCGGACGGAAGCGGCGAAAAGCGCATAACCCTTGCGGAAATGAAGGAATCCGGCATTGTACAGGGCGTGCATAACCTGGACGAATCCATCAAAAATTTTGCCCGGTCCTGCTTCCTCTATGCCCTGGGCGAAAAGCTGCCGGTCTGGTTCGCCACAAAGGATACGGTTTCAAAAATCTACGACGGCCGCTTCAAGGAGCTTTTCAACCAGGTGTACGAAACCGAATTCAGGGAAAAATGCGCCGCCGCGGGGCTTGACTATTTCTACACCCTCATCGACGACGCCGCCGCCCGCATGGTCAAGAGCAGCGGCGGTTTCCTCTGGGCCTGCCAGAATTACGACGGGGATGTTATGAGCGACCTCATCGCCAGCGCCGCGGGAAGCGTGGCCATGATGACCAGCGTTCTTGTGTCGCCGTCGGGGGCGGTTGAATACGAGGCTGCCCACGGAACAGTGCAGCAGCATTACTACCGCTGGCAGAAAGGGGAAAAGACCAGCACCAACCCCATTGCCCTGATCTTTGCCTGGACGGGGGCGCTGACGAAGCGGGCGGAACTGGACAACACGCCGCCCCTCGCGGCTTTCGCGAAAAGGCTTGAAGAAGCAACCCTCGGCGCGGTTGAGGAAGGGGAAATGACAGGCGACCTTATGCGCCTTGCCGATCCCGCTCCGGCAAAAGCCCTTAACTCCTGGGAATTTATCGGCGCGGTCAAAAAAAGGCTCGAAGCCTGAGCCGTCTTTACCCTTCAGGCGGCCGCAAGGCCCTCTGCCCGGCCGGTCAAAGCCTTCCGGCCGGGGCTACTTGAGTTCCCTTGTCCAGAGTATAAATTCGTGGCAGACCCAGTTGACGATGAGCAGCTTGAGGCGGTTGTATGAAACGAGTTCGTCGTCCAGTACCGCTTCGGAAAGGACAATCCGGCTTATTCCGCCGGCCGCTTCGCTTGGCATTTCCAGTATCAGCCGGGCAAGGGCCGCGCCCCTGTTATCGCGGACATAGGAGGATACCGCTGCCTGGAGGGATTTGGCGTGTTTGGCGATAAGGGCGAATTCGGTGTTTTTGCGGCCCCTGCGGCGTCCGCCGAGGTTTGAGTTGTAGAATTCGAAGGCGGCCTCGGCCTCGTCCTGGGCAAGGGTGGCGGTCAGGGAAGGATCCTCCGTAAAGCGGACAAGGACGGGGTAAAACCGGTTCTGGGTATCCAGGATGGCGGACATGGCAAGAACCACCTCGTCGCGGAGGTAGGGCGGCGGATCGGCAACCCGGAGAATGTCCAGCAGCACCGAAAGCGAATTGGGGGAAGCGTAGATGCCGAAGGCTTCCACGCCCATGATCTTGAGCCGGGGATTCGTGGTCCGGAGAATTATCGCTTCGATCCGGGGGCGGAAGGCCTCGTCCCC
>JAISND010000089.1 GCA_031276615.1 Treponema sp.
AACCAGCTTATATCGGGAATGGCGTTGTAGTTGCCATCACGTCCCGTGTAAAATTCGGGACGCATAAAACCGGGGTGGCGCCGGCGGAAGGCAATCATCTCCCTTGCAAAACGGAAAAGGTTTTTGTTCTTTTCAAGCAGCGACCAGTCGTACCATGAAATTTCGTTGTCCTGGCAGTAGGCGTTGTTGTTTCCCCGCTGTGTGCGCGCGATTTCGTCGCCCCCAAGAATCATGGGGGTTCCGAGGGAAACCATCATGGTGGCGATAAAATTTTTGAGCTGCCGTTCCCTTACCCTGAGGATGATGGGATCAAGAACGGGGCCTTCCTCGCCGTAGTTGTAGCTGTTGTTGTTGTCCCCGCCGTCGCGGTTCCGCTCGCCGTTTTCTTCGTTATGCTTGCGGTTGTAGCTGACAAGGTCGTGAAGGGTAAAACCATCGTGGCTTGTGACAAAGTTGATTGAATGGAAAGGCTTGCGTCCGTCCCGAAGGTAGAGGTCGGAGCTTCCCGAAAGCCGTGTCGCCAGGTGGCGGGTTTCGTGGGGATCGCCCCGCCAGTAACGGCGCACGTCGTCGCGGAAACGGTCGTTCCATTCGGCCCAGCGCCCGCCGGGAAACCAGCCCACCTGATACGCGCCCCCCGCGTCCCAGGCTTCGGCGATAATCTTGGTATTGCTGAGGACGGGTTCCTCGGCGATCTGTTCCAGCATGGGCGGGTTTTCCATAAGCCTTCCCTTTTGATCGCGGCCAAGAATCGAACCAAGATCGAAGCGAAAGCCGTCGACATGCATTTCGATCACCCAGTACCTGAGGCAGTCCATGATAAAGGCGCGTACCACCGGATGGTTACAGTTCACCGTATTTCCGCAGCCCGAATAGTTCTGGTAGTAGCGGCGGTTGTCGTTCAGGATGTAGTAAATCTGGTTGTCCAGTCCGCGGAATGAAAAGGTCGGCCCCAGCTCGCTGCCCTCGGCGGTATGGTTGAACACGATGTCAAGGATAATCTCAATTCCCGCCCTGTGCAGCTCGCGTACCATCTCCTTGAATTCCCTTACCTGGCCGCCGGGACTTTTGTCCGAGGCATAGGAGCCTTTCGGCGCGAAGAAAGCCACCGTCGAATAGCCCCAGTAGTTCACGAGGGGCTTTCCGGTTCTGGGGTTTTTGCTAAAAAGTTCGCGTTCATTGAATTCCTGAATGGGCAGGAATTCCAGGCTTGTGACGCCCAGGTCTTTAAGGTAGGGAATTTTTTCGATGACGCCCCGGTAGCTTCCCGGATGTTTCACCCCGGAATCCGGACTCATGCTGAGTCCCCGCACGTGGGTTTCGTAGAGTACGCTGAACCGAAGCGGGTAGTTGAGGGGTATGTCATCCTGCCAGTCAAAATTGTCGTCGATGACAATGCATTTGGGCAGATTAAAATTGTCTGTGCGGGAAAAAGAAAGATCCCCGGCGGGATCCCCGGGATTGTAGCCGGTACAGTCCCTGAAGTCCCAGTCCGAAAGATCGGTGAGCGCCTTGGCATAGGGATCTATGAGCAATTTGTGGCTGTTAAAACGGAACCCCTGTTCCGGGTTATAGGGACCGTCCGTCCGGTAAAGGTAGAGGGCGCCCGCCGCGAGACCGGACACATGACAGTGCCACACATCCCCGGTTTTGTTCTTTTGACTGTCAAGTTTCAGTTCCTGATACGGACTGTCCTGACCGCTGTGTTCAAAGAGTACCAGGCTTACCGCCGTTGCATGCCGGGAAAAGACGGCAAAGTTAACGCCCCTTCCCGTAAGGCTTGCGCCCATGGGAAGCGCCTCGCCGATTTCCGTACCGTAGTTTCCAAAAGCCATAAAGGATATTATAACACAGGTGTAAGGCAGCAGATAAGGGGAACCTCATCGCGTTCAGGGCATCGGCACTTACTTAACCAGAATTTAACCCCGGCGAAGCTCCGGTTCGACCACACGAACGAAAACGTGAATTTTAGGTGAATTCGCAGGGTTCGTTGTTATAAAAATCCCGTACCCCGGCTCTTCCCTGTTTATGGTGGGCTGACAAAACTTTGACGAAAGCTTAAAACAAATGTCTGTATCGCGGGTGCCCCTGCCTGGCCGGGGGCGCACGGCGTGAGAGAGAAAACGCCACGCCAAAAGCGTGCGTAAACGAAGGCCACGACCGTCTAGCCCCCGGCCAGGCAGGGGCACCCGCGGCAAAGTATACTGGTTTGAGTTTTTAACGGGTGTTTTTGCCGGGATACACGTGCGCCGACGTTGACCCGCAATCCGCTTTGTCTTATCATGGAACCGTGGCAGTACGAAAAGATCCGGGCGGAAAAGCAGGCGGCCAGACAGGGAAAAAAACTCCGGGCAAGAAGAAAAAACCCGGGGGCCTGTCCGTGGCAATCATCTTCTGGCTGGCCTTTTTTATCATCATAGCGGGGTTTTTCTTCATAAACAGGGAAACGATCAGAAAAAATCTGGATATCCTTGCCCGGCGCCTGAATCTCCCCCGGCTTGCCCTGCCAAAAGAGGCCGCGGGGGATACCGCGGAGCCGGCGGAAACCCGGGAGGAACCGGCGCCCGGGGACGGCGGAAACGGGCCTTCCCCTGCGGGCGGCCCCTCCCTGCCGGCTCCTCCCCCTCAGGCCGAACCGGCCACACCGCCTTCGGACAGCACCCCCGCGAAGTCCGGCGCGGAAGAAAACACGCCGCCCGCGGCGGCGCAGCCGGCTCCTCCCCCGCGGGCGGCCCCCGGCGGTTCCTCCGCGGAAAAATCCGTACCGCCGCCTGAAACGAAACCCGCGGCCCAATCCGCGCAGCCGGCCCGGCCGGCAAAGCCCGCGGAAACGCGGGAACGGAACGTTTATTTTACCCAGGTTGACAAGGACGGCACCATTCTCAGAACAAGGGTATCGAGAAAGATTGCCGCCTCGGACTCTCCCATGCTGGACAGCCTCAACGCCCTCCTTTTCGGTCCCACCACGGAAGAACAGCGCCGGGGGCTGATGAGCCTCATTCCAAAAGGAACCCGGATACTCTCAGCCACCGTGCGCGGCGGCACCGCCTATATCAGTTTCAGCGAGGACTTTCAGTACAATACTTACGGGGTCGAGGGTTACGCGGCCCAGCTCAAGCAGATTGTCTGGACAGTTACCGAATTCCCGAACGTAGAGGATGTACAAATTCTTATCGAAGGAAGGAGGGTGGATTACCTTGGCGAGGGAATCTGGATCGGAAGCCCCATAAACAGGGATTCGATTTGAAGGCGCCCTTTCCTGTTGTGCCGTTATTCGCAAAGTCT
>JAISND010000137.1 GCA_031276615.1 Treponema sp.
CCGGGAAACCCTGGAACGGCTGCCCCCGGATGATTCCGCGGATTGTGAAGCCGGAACCGCCGGCAACGGACTCCGGGCAATCGTTCCCGTACCCCCGCGTCCCGGGAAGATAAAAAAAACCGGCTGGGATCAGATTGAATATCTCGCCGCGCTGCTGGAAAAGCCCCCCGCGGAAAAGGGGTCTCGCAAAAAGCGCCCCGAACCTGGCGCCGGGGACGCGAATCTCCGGGCAGGTTCCCGCCTTTCCCTTCCTGTGCGGCGTTGCCTCAAACGCCTGCCTTCAAAAAGCCAGAAGGAACTGAACCGTGAAGATCGCGGAACCAATCTCAAAGGCCGCGTCATTCCAGGCGCGGCGGCGCCTGAAACCGCGGTACTTGTCGACGACGTTATAACCACAGGTTCAACCATGGACGCCTGCGCCGAAGCCCTGAAGAGCGGCGGCGCGAAGAAGGTTTACGGGATATGCCTCTTTTATGATTGAGGCTGCTCCGGAATTTCAGTTTTCGGGAAAAGCCAGGGCGGGCGCATGTGCCGGGGAAACCTGTACCCTGTTTTTCCCGCCCGCCGCAGTATCACGTTTACATACGCCCGCCCTGCGGGAAAGCCTCCATGCCCTTCACAATTTTGCTATTTCCTCAACTGAAAGCCCTGTTCCCCGGGCTATTTGTTCAACCGCCACGCCAATTCTCTTGAGGTTTCGGGCGATTTCGGTCTTTTCTTCCTGTTTTCCCTCCTGTTTTCCCTCCTGCCTTGCCCCATGCATCCGGGTTATCTCATCGGAAGCCGCTTTCTCATACCGCAGGTAAGACCGTAAAAGCGCCGGATCCCCCTGAATCCGGTCTATCTTTTTCTGCATTTCCTGTATTGCCGCATCCATACTCAATACCTCCTCAATAAGCTTAATCGGACTATGCCTGTCAAAGTACACCAGCCACCGGTGCAGGGAATCATTCACAATATCCTTTTCAGACTGCTTCCTGAACTTCACCATGTCCAAATAGTGCAGCTCCAGCACGTCGGTCAGCATATATTCCCTGTACCGATCCTCGTATATATGAAAACTCGTATGAAACTCTTCCAGCGGTATATACCCGAAATCCAGAATATTGATACCGATTACCACCGGCAACAGGCTGTAGTTTTGCCCCGAGCCTATGCCTTTCGTATAATTCCACGCCCAATAATCCAGGCTTCGCCGTTCCATGTTATATTGGTTGGCAAGCTGAACCTCAATATTGACCCTGGTGTTATCTGCCAGCTTCGCCAGGACATCCAGTTTTCCGGCCTTTTCTCCGACTGTTTCCGCGGGCAAATCCCTGTCCTCAAAGATTTCCACCGACTCGATATGGTCTTTTCCGGTCCGCCTGAGGACGGCGTTGAGAAAAGCGATAAGCTGTATTTCGTCCCCTTTCTCGCCCATTGCCTTCTGAAAGGCAAAATCATAGAGGGGCTTGAGCCGTTCTTTCATCATTCAGGAATCTCTCTTTAAAGTATAGCACCTTTTCCACAATAACCATAGAGGCTGTTGTCCCGGCCGGCCGCTTGACATTTATTATCAATTCCGCTATGTTAAATCCAATAGTTAAACTTCTTAATAAAAAAAGGGCTTTTCAGGGCCCTTTTTTTATTCGTGCCGGCTTGGTTTGACGGGGGGCTTGTGCGGTACAGTTCCGGAGACGCCAGGGAAACAGACGGCGGCCTTTTCAATTCTCTGGAAGCGGTCGTAAAGGGAATGGGCCTTGAACTCATCGAACTGAACGTTTCTCCCCACAGGGGAAGCGTTCAGATAAGGGTAACGGTGTACAGAAAAGGCAATTTGGGGGTGGAGGAATGTTCAAAGGCGCATCGCGCGCTGCTTCCCCGCCTGGAACTGGCCTTTCCCGGACAGGACCTCAGCGTGGAGGTTTCTTCGCCGGGGATTGACCGGCAGATAAAAAGCGGCGCCGAATTCGTCCACTATACAGGCCGGGGAATCCGCTGTTACCGGACGGACATTTCGGACTGGTCGGCGGGAATACTGGAATCCGCCGACAATGAGGGAATAAAGCTGAAAATGAAAGACGGAACCACAGCCTTAAAGTACGAAACAATCGCCAGGGCAAAGCTGGATCATTCACAGGAGGTATAAGTTGGCAACCGACATGTCGGAGGCAATCCGCCAATTAAGCCAGGATCGCGGTATTTCAGAGGAACTCATCCTGCGGACCATTGAAAATACGCTTCTCGCGGCATACAAACGCCGCTTCGGAAACGCGGATAACGCTATAGTCAGATTTAACGATGACAGGGAAGTCACCATTTATGCCCAGAAAAAAATAGTCGAGCATGAGGGGGTATACGATCCGGTTTCGGAAATAGATATTGAAGACGCCCGGGATCTCAATCCCGAAGCGGAAATCGGAGACGAACTCCTCATCGAGATTGATCCCAGGGAATTTGACCGCGTTTCGGTTCAAAGCGCCAAGCAGACGGCCCACCAGTCGATCAGGGAAATTCAGAAGGACAGTCTCTATTCGGAATTCAGGGACAAGGTAGGCGAGATCATCATCGGCTACTATCAGCGGGAGCGGAACGGAACCATCTATGTAGACCTGGGAAAGATGGAGGGGATCCTGCCGAAAAAGTACCAGTCCCCCCGTGAAACCTACCATGTAAACGACCGGATCAAGGCCCTCATTACCGAGGTGAACAAGTCCGCGACGGGACTCCAGGTGGTACTCTCCAGAACGCACACGGATTTTGTCAGGGCGATTTTTGAGCTTGAGGTGCCGGAGGTTTACGACAAAACCGTTGAGATTCACAAAATCGTCCGCGAGCCGGGCTACCGGACAAAGCTGGCGGTTTATTCCAACCGGGAAGACGTTGATCCCGTGGGCGCCTGCGTCGGGCTGAAGGGCGTGCGTATCCAGGCCGTTATCAAGGAGCTTGAGGGGGAGAAGATCGACATTCTCAAATACGATCCCGATCCCAGGCGCTTTATCAAAAACGCCCTTTCCCCCGCGGAAGTGCGTGATGTCATCATCCTTGACGAAGGCAAACATCAGGCCCTGGCCGTGGTAAACGAAACGCAGCTTTCCCTGGCTATCGGCAAACAGGGACTCAACGTGCGGCTCGCGAATCGTCTTGTGGACTGGAACATTGATGTCAAAACCGACGCCCAGTTTGAGGAAATGGATATCACCGCCGAATCCAGGCGCGCGGTCTCGGAGCTTTTCGGCGATTCCGAAATCTTCAGCGAGGAAATTTCCCGCATTTCCGAACTGCCCGGCGTTGACCCGCAGGTTGCCCAGGCCCTGCTTGACAACAACATAGACTTTATCGAGGATTTTCTTGCCCTTGGCCCCGAAGAGCTTGCCGCCCGGGGAAATATCAGCCCGGCGCAGATCGGGGAGCTCCGGAAACTTATCGAGGACAATGTCGAGATTATTGAGGAGGAAGAGGAAATTGAGGCGGACAGCGGGGACGCGGATACCGCGGAGGATACCGGACGCGATGAGGGGGAGGACAGCGAACCTGAAACGGCCGACGAGTATGAATGTCCCGAATGCGGGGCAAAGATTACAGTGGATATGACCCATTGCCCGAACTGCGGCATAGGTTTGAGTTTTGAATATGAAGATTGAGTGAGGCGGAAACGGGCCTCCGGGAAAAACAGTCCGGGCCGGTTTCCCAAACCCAAAAGTAAAGGATTAATATGGCTGAGGAAACAGATAACACCCAAAAACCAAAAGCTGAACTCATAAAGAAGGCGCAATCCGATCACGACAATGCCGACGGAAGCGGAAAAAACGCGGCCTCCGAACACGGGGAACGCCGCAAGGTGATTGTCGTCAAAAAGAAACCAGCTTCCGGCGCTCCCGCCCAGAGCGCCGCAAAAAAGCCCCAGCCAAAGATCGTCGTCTCAAGCCATCCCTCCGCCGAAGCCGAAAAGCCCGCGGCAAACCGCGTTGCGGCGCCCGAATTCCGGAAGAAAAAAGACGAAGCCCCGGAAAAACCCGCCGGCGTCCAGCGGAAAAACCATGAGAACCCGCCGAAGGCGCCTTTCGCCTTTACCCAGCGGCCGGCCGTGGCCGCCGGAAGGGTGGGCGGGAAGTTCGTCGGCAGGCGGGACGAACCGTACCGCGGCGGGGCGCAGGGCCCCGTTACGCAAAGGCCGGCGGGCGCGGCGGGAAGGGTCGGCGGGAGGCCGGTCCATTCCGATTCGGGAAGGCCACCCCGTCCTTTCAGCCAGACGCGGCCGGGCGCGGCGGGCGGAAAACCGGGTTTCGGCCCTTCCCGTCCCGGCGGCCCCCGGACGGGGGCTCCCGGCAGAGGCGGATTCGGCGTTTCCCCGCGGCCGGGCGCCGGCAGAAACGGGCCCGCGCCCGCGGCGCCCCTGCCGGAGGGCAAGGGAACATCAAAGCGCAGCTTTAAAGCCAAAAAACCCGTTTACACCCGCAGGGAAAAAGAACTTGAGATGCAGGAAAAGCTCCTGCAGACCAAGAAAAAAATAGCCCATATAGCAAACCCTGTTCCCAAGTGCATTGAGATAATGGAGGTTGTTTCCGTTTCCGAGCTTGCGCGGAAAATGAACCTCAAGGTTTCCGATCTTATTCAGAAACTTATGAGCATGGGCATGATGGTTACCATCAACCAGCAGATAGACGCGGATACCGCCGGCATACTGGCCGCCGAATTCGGCGCCGAGGTAAAAATCATAAGCCTCTATGACGAAACGGTTATTGAAACCGCCTCCGACGAAGGGGCGGAGATGCTTAAACGTCCGCCGGTGGTAACCGTTATGGGACATGTAGACCACGGCAAGACCAAGC
>JAISND010000218.1 GCA_031276615.1 Treponema sp.
TCCAGGGAGGCCGGGCGGTGATTCAAATATCCCCCCAACCAGAAATTGCCAAAGTATCCGGCAGGGAATACCTGCACGGTCCGGGGTACCTGTCCTCCGCCAAAGGCGCGGAGAAAAAGGGCGGCTCCGGGCTTTTCGGGAAAATTTTCGCGGATCTTTTGAAAAAAACCGGGGCAAAGGACGCGGATTCAGGCGGGGCCCTGTCCGGGATTGACGCGGAGGATAAGCTTCTCCCGTCCGCCCGAATCGGCGGGGGCCTTTCGGCCCTTATGCCCGGCGCGGCGGGGAAAGTCCGCCTCCGGGGAAAGGCCCCCGAAAACGAGGCCGAAGCCCCGCCCGCGGCCGCGGACAAACCCGCTCCGGGCAAAGCCGGAAAAAGCCGCGCCGCTTCCCCCCGGAAGGAAGAAATTCCCCCCGGGGCGGATTACCTGCCTGTATACGGAAAAACCGCCCCCGCCGGGGAAGGCGCGGCCGCCGGCGACGCGGAAAAAACGGAAGCGGCGGACGGGGCGGACGGAAAAGACGCGGCCGCGGCCCATGCCGGCGGGCAGCTTGCCGTACCGCCCGAAGAGGCCGGCGCGCTTCAGTCCTTTGCCCGGCTTCAGGGGGACGGCGGCGCGGAAGCCGCCGGAATCCCGGCCGCGCCGGAGCTTCCCGTGCCCGCTGAAATCCGCGGCAAAGAGGCGGGAGACCGGAAGGAGCGTTTCGATCCGGGCGCCGCCGGGGAACTTTTCGCCGGGGAGGGCCTTCCCGAAGACCGGACGCCGAAAACGGCGGCGACCGCCGAACGAAGCGGCAACAGGCTTGAGGAAGCGCGCCGCGAAAAACGCCGGTCCGGCGCTTCCCTTGAGGCCTGGGATCTCCGGAACGCGGATGCCCGGGCGGAAAAAGCCGAAAACGGCGCCGCCCTCTTTAAAACGGAAGCCGCGGCGCATGGCGGGGCCGGGACGGCGGACCTTACCGTGGAACTCCGTTCCCCGGCCCCGGGGGATGCCCCTTCCAGGGCCGAAACCGGCTGGGAAACCCGTTCGGGCCGGGCCTTTGAAGATCTGCTGGCGCGGGAACTTCACCAGAACCTCAACAGCGACATAGTCCGCCACGCCTCGGTCGTTCTCAGGGACGGCGGTGAGGGAACCATAAGGCTTTCCCTCAAACCGGAAAGTCTCGGAAATGTAAAGATACGCCTTGAAATGGCCGAAAACAAGATAACAGGGCATATCGTCGTCGAAAGCGAGGAAGCCCTGCGGGCCTTTGAACGGGAGATTCATTCCCTGGAACAGACCTTCAGGGATTCCGGCTTCCAGGGCGCGGAGCTTGAAATGTCCCTTGCCGCGGACTATGGCGGGGCGGATCGGCAGTGGAAAGGGGAGGAGGCGGGTTCTTTCCTGCCCGGACGGCTGGCCGCTTCCCGTTACGAGGATCTTGAGCGGGCGGATACGGCTGCGGCCGGCGCTTCTGACGTTTATCGGCGGGAGCGGAATTCCATTAACGTACTGGCATAGGAGCAAAACATGACGCTTCAATCAGTTTTAAGCGCCGAGGACAAGACCGAACTAAACCGGCTTGTCAATGAACATAACAACAAGATCAACCAGGAGCGCGTCCCCCGGCAGAATCTCGGGAAGGATGATTTTCTGAAGATCCTTATCACCCAGCTTTCCTATCAGGACCCCACGGCCCCGATGGAGGACAAGGAATTCATCGCCCAGATGGCCCAGTTTTCCAGCCTGGAGCAGATGACCAGCATGGCGGCCGATTTCGCGAAACTTACCGCCATGATCACCGGAACCGAGGCTTCCTCGGCCCTGGGCAAGTCTGTCGAGCTTCTTGAAGGGGAGGAACTGGTTCAGGGAACCGTCAAGGCGGTGACCAGGGGTGAGACGCCCCAGGTGCTGGTAAACGGCGTTTTTTACGCCTGGGATCAGGTGAAAAAGGTATTTGAGGAGTAATGCGATATGATGCGATCTTTGTTTTCCGGCGTATCCGGGCTTCAGAATCACCAGACCAGAATGGATGTGATTGGCAACAATATAGCCAACATTAATACCACGGGCTTCAAGCGGAACCGGGTCAATTTCCAGGACATTCTCTACCAGCAGCTGCAGGGCGCCGCGCGTCCCACCGAAGACCTGGGCGGCGTGAACCCCAAGGAAGTCGGCCTGGGGATGTCCATTGCTTCAATAGACACCATCCATATCCAGGGATCCTTCCAGACCACCGGCGTGGGAACCGATCTTGCCATCAGCGGAACCGGCTTTTTTGTCCTCGACGACGCGGGCAGGCAGCTCTTCACCAGGGCCGGCGCCTTTTCCATCGACGAGGAAGGCGTTCTGGTGAACCCCGCCAACGGCATGAAGGTGCAGGGCTGGATGGCCCGGAACATCGCGGGAACCCAGGTCGTTGACGTTTCCCGGCAGGTGGAAGAGCTTGTTATCCCCGTGGGCGCCAAGGACCCCGCCCGGGCGACTACGACGGTCAACTTCGCCTGTAACCTTGACAAGCGCATCCCGGAAATTCCGGAAGGCGCTTCGGAGCTTCAGATACGGCAGGGAACCTGGTCGACGAGCATCGAGGTTTTCGACTCCTTCGGCGAGGAGCACATTCTCCAGGTGGAGTTTACCAGGGTTCCCGGTACGAATAACAGCTGGAACGCCCAGGTAATCGTGGACCCCGAAAACGAGGCCCCCACCAACACCGCCATTGGCTTCGGCGAGGAAGCGCCGGCGGCCGGCGGCCCCACGGTCTTTACGGTGAATTTTTCGAATGACGGCACCCTGCTTTCCGCCGAGGACGGAGCGGGCAACCTGTCCGGCGCCGCCGGCGAAGTGCTGATGAACGTGGCCTTTGACGTGCAGGGCGCCACCCCCGGCGAAGACGGCGCGCCAACGCGGCAGGAATTCGCCCTCAGGCTGGGACAGGTTGGCGGCTACACCAGCTCCATCACCCAGTACGCGGAACAAAGCTCCTCCAAGGCGGTGGTTCAGGACGGCTATACCATGGGGTATCTTGACAATTTCAAGATAGACTCCAGCGGGGTTATCACGGGGATCTTCTCCAACGGCAATACCCGGATGCTTGGGCAGGTGGCCATAGCGAGCTTCCCCAACCAGGGCGGCCTTGAGAAGGCCGGGGACAACACCTTCCGGGTGTCGAATAACTCGGGCCCCGCCAACATCGGGCCCTCGGGCATTGCCGGCAAGGGTGAAATCGTGGCCGGCGCCCTGGAAATGTCCAACGTCGACATGGCGGATCAGTTCACCGACATGATCGTCACCCAGCGCGGCTTCCAGGCCAACTCCCGGACCATACAGACCGCGGATCAGCTCCTCCAGGAACTGTTGACGCTCAAACGCTGACATTAATTCCCGTCCAGGACGGGAATTAATGCCGTAACTAAAGGGGGAGGGGAGTGGATAAAGTAACCCGCCTTGACGGCATGGAATACTACATAAATCCTTATCAGATTGAATGTATAGAGATAAATCCCGATACCACCCTCGTCATGCTGTCGGGGAAGCACTATATTATACGTGAAGGGGTAAAAGTTTTATTGAATGAGATAGAGGCCTACCACCGGCGCATCAGCCCTTATATCGTCCAGGAGTAATTTGTATGGATATATCGAGTCTACTTGGAATTTTAGGCGCCCTGGGCATGGTGGTGATGTCCATACTCACCTCCGGCGGCAGCATTATGAGCGTCGTGGACCTTCCGTCCTTCCTCATGGTCGCGGTCGGTTCGTACTTCGCCCTGATGCTCAGCGCCTCCCTTTCCGAAGCCCTGGGGATCTGGTCCCTCTTCGGGCGAACCTTCCAGATTCCCGTATTTAACGAGCAGAACATTATCCAGAAAATGATGGCCTTTTCCGAAAAAGCGCGCCGGGAAGGACTCCTGGCCCTGGAGGACGAGCTTGAGGATCTGGACGACGAATTTATGAAAAAGGGTCTGCGCCTGGTGGTTGACGGCGCCGACGTGGAGGTTATCAGAAACCTTATGGAACTGGAACTTTCCCAGATGCAGGGACGCCACGCCGACAAGATAGGCCTTGTGACCATGTGGGCGGCCCTGGCGCCGGGCCTTGGAATGCTGGGAACCGTCGTCGGCCTTATATCGATGTTGAAGAACCTCGATGACAAGGCCTCCATCGGCCCCAATATGGCCCTTGCCCTGGTAACAACCTTTTACGGCTCCCTGCTGGCCAACCTCATCATGATCCCCATCAGCGGCAAACTCAGATCCCACGACGCCAGGGAATCACAGGTCAAGGAGATGGTGATAGAAGGAGTCCTTTCGATACAGGCCGGCGACAATACCCGTATCCTCGCGATGAAGCTCCTCGCCTATCTTAACCCCACGGACAGAAGGGCGCTGGAAGCCCAGCTTCTCAAGGACTAGGGAATGGCAAGAAAAAAAAGGGAAGTCAGCGGCCCCTCCGGCGGCGAATGGCTGACCACCTATTCCGACATGGTCACCCTGATGCTTTGCTTTTTTGCCATCATGTTCAACCCGGACGAGGCCACCACGGCCCAGATGCAGCAGATCGCCGCCTCCATGCGGACGGGGGGCCTCGGCGCCCTTGCGGGGGGGCTTACCCTTTCCTCGGGCCGCAGCGCCGACCTGGGCAACACCATCATGGCCCTTCCCTCGATGGAACGGGGGCGTTCCCTGGGAACAGCCCTGCGGAAGGCGGTAAGCGTCTTTTCGCCGGAGATCCGCTCCAACAAGGTGCGGGTAAGCCACGACGAGCGGGGCCTTGTCATCACCCTTGCCTCGGACGCCTTTTTCAACCCCGCCAGCGCGCGGATCAACATCGAAGAAACCCGGGATATCCTTCTCAGGCTGGGAACCCTCCTGGCCTCCGGGGATGTCGCGGGACGGAAATTCCGCATAGAAGGCCACACCGACTCCGTGGATGTTGACCCTTCCGGTCCCTGGGAGGATAACTGGCAGCTTTCCACCGAGCGGTCAAGGGCCGTGCTTCGCTACCTGACGGCCCTGGGCATAGACGAAAAGCGTTTCCAGATTGCCGGTTTCGCGGACACCGTTCCCATTGCCGGAAACGACACCCCGGAGGGCAGGGCCTATAACCGCCGGGTAGA
>JAISND010000260.1 GCA_031276615.1 Treponema sp.
CATCCCCGGCGGATCAGCACGTCCCCTTCCCCGCAGTCTTCGCCGGTTTCAACAAGGCCCGTACCCGGGGCAACGCTTCCGTAGACCGCGATATTTTCGGGTCCGGCGCTTTCGCAGTACTCCACCATTACCACCGCGTCCGCACCTTCGGGGATCATGCCCCCGGTAGGCACATAGACGCACTCTCCCCGGCCAGGGGAAACCGCCGCGGCCTTTCCCGTTACCACCGAACCGGCCAGACGCAAAAACACCGGCAGCGATTCCCCCGCGCCGGCGGTATCCCCCGAAACTACCGCGTACCCGTCCACCGTGGCCCGCCGGAAAGCGGGGATGGGTTCGGGCGAGCGAATGTCTTCCATCACAACGCGGCCAAGTGATTCCGAAAGCGGAACCTTCTCCGGGGCTGTCTTTCCGGACGGCACACAGGCCAGCAGTTTTTCCCGGGCCTCGTGTAGGGTATCGACCGTTAAGAGTTTCATATTCTGAAAAGAATATACAAATATTTGCTGTCCCACAAGGAGCCGCATTGCCTAATCAGGAATTCCGAATTCGGAATTTCTGTACCCTGATGTGTGGTATTGACCTTTTTTTTTGCCTGTTTCATACTGGTTGAAATAGTTTCTGTCGCGGCTTTTGCCGCTTTTTTAATCTTGAGACAAGGAGAGCCTGAAGTGCCCTGCGGAAGAAAACGCAAACTGAGGAAAATTGCCACCCATAAACGCAAGAAGAAACTGCGGAAGAACAGACACAAGAATAAATAGTCTGTCACTGACAGAGTTGTTCAGAAACTTCAGTTTCCGTTGAACCAAAGGTTTGCCAACAAGCGCCCGGAAAAGACTTGCAGGCTGACCTTTGGTCAAGCCAACCGGTTGTTGAACAAGTCCAATGCAGACACATTGTTGACAGACTTCCCTGAAACGGGGGTTTCCCCAAATCCGGCGCTCCTGGCGATCGTTATTTTGGTAAACTTCCGCGGATTCCGGGGCCTCCTGTTTGTTCAGGCCCCTTTTCAGGCCGTTTTTGAAAAAAAATCCATGATTCAGCGGGTTTTTTTAAAAAACGGCCCCGTTTTATACGGATTCCGTGTCCTTAACTGGTAAAACGATGCAAAAAAACGATACTTCTCTTTTATCCCGTCTCGAAAATCCGGCGGATCTTAAAAAATTAAACGCCTCCGAACTTAACCTGCTGGCCGACGAAATACGCGAAACCATTATTTCGACCGTAAGCAAAAGCGGGGGACACCTGGCTTCCAACCTGGGGGTAGTGGAGCTGACCATAGCCCTGCACCGGGTTTTTAATTCACCCGAAGATATGATCGTCTGGGATGTGGGGCACCAGTGTTATGCCCACAAGCTGCTTACCGGCCGTTACGGCGGTTTTTCCGTTCTCCGCAAAGCGGGGGGAATCGCGGGGTTTCCCAGGCGATCCGAAAGTGCCCATGACTGCTTCAATACCGGCCATGCCTCAACTTCGATCTCCGCGGCCCTCGGCCTTCTCGCGGGCGAGCGCATGAAGGGGGGCAGGGCGCGGACAGTCGCGGTGATTGGCGACGGCGCCCTGACCGGCGGCCTTGCCTACGAAGCCCTTTCCCACGCGGGGCAGCTTGGGCTTCCGCTTGTTGTCATCCTGAACGACAACAAAATGTCCATCAGCCCCAATGTGGGGGGACTTTCCAAATATTTAAGCCGCCTTTCCATGAAATCGAAGTACCAGCTTTTCCGCCGCCACTTCGACGCAATGGCCAAAAAAATCCCCTTTATCGGCGATGTTTTTTTTGAGCTTGTGGTACGCCTCAAGCGGGCAGTCAAGGCCGTGTTCTATACGGACAACTTTTTCGTGGATCTCGGTTTTGAGTATGTGGGGCCCATCGAAGGCCATCATATCCAGACTCTTGCCGGGGTTCTGGAGGACGTGCGGCGCCTTGAACGGCCGGTGGTGATCCATGTGATCACCCGCAAGGGCAAGGGTTACGGTTTTGCCGAGGACGATCCCGGCGCCTACCACGGCGTCGCTTCTTTTTCGGTAAGCGGAGGCATTGCCCGCCCCGGCGCGGGGGGAGTTCTCCCGGTTCCGGCCGCGGGAAGCGCCTTTACCGATGTTTTCGGCGCCGCCCTTCTTGACGCTGCGCGGAGGGACAGCCGCGTAACCGCGATAACCGCGGCGATGGACAAGGGTACGGGCCTTTCGGCCTTCAGGAAGGAATTCCCGAAGCGTTTCTTTGACGTGGGTATAGCCGAGGAACACGCGGTTACCTTCGCCGCGGGTCTTGCCGTGAAGGGTCTCAGCCCCGTGGTGGCGATCTATTCGACCTTTATCCAGCGTTCCGTGGATCAGATCATCCACGATGTGGGGCTTCAGAACCTTCCCGTTACCTTTGTCCTGGATCACGCGGGTTTTGTGGCGGCCGACGGGGAAACCCATCAGGGGCTTTTCGACATTGCCCTGTTCCGCGCCGTGCCGAATATGACCATCCTTGCCCCTGCCGGGGCCGCCGAGCTGAGGCTCATGCTTGACTGGGCGCTGGCCCGGCGGGAAAGAGACGGGGAAGCCGGGCCCCTTATGATCCGTTACCCCAAGGCGCGCTGTCCCGCCGAGGCGCCGGCCTTTTCCCTTCCGCCGGAAACAGGGCGGGGCGTCTGGCTGCGCGGGGGAACCGGCTATCGGGAAGAAGGCCGGCTTTGCCTCGCCTTTACCGGAAGCCTCTACCGGGAAGCGCTTGACGCGGCGCGGCGGCTCGAAGCCGCGGGCATTAGCGCGGATCTTTACAATCTCCGCTTCCTCAAGCCCGCAGATGAAGATTATCTTGCGGATATCATGAATCGCTATGCGGTTGTGGCCTTCATCGAAGAAGGAATACGGAACGGCGGTTTTGGGGAATACGCCGCGGAGCTTGCGCAGCGTCGGCGCTGCCGTTCCGCCGTCGCGGTCTTCGCCGCGGAAGGCGGGGATCTGGGCACCAGGGAGGAACTGCTGCGCGGCAGCGGGCTTGACGGGGAAGGCATCGCTTCGCGCCTGCTGGCCCTTCCGGAAAGCACGGCGGAAACCGTAAAAATTCCGGCCGGATTTTTACAGCAGCCGGCCGCGTTTTGAGGGCCCCGGATTTTTATGCGATTTTGCGCAACAGACCGGTAAAAAACGCCGAAATTTCAATATGCGGACAAACGAATCTCCGGTGGAATGTCATCCCCCAAAAGCCGCTGCCCTGGAGCTTGCCTCCGGCGCGGTTCTCGATTTTTCCGGCCCTCCCCTGGTAATGGGTATAGTCAACTGCAACGGGGATTCGTTCTTTCCCCCGAGCCGCGCCCGCGCCGCCGCCGCCGTGGAAAAGGCGCTGGCCGCGGCAAGGGACGGGGCGAAAATAATAGACCTTGGGGCGGAATCCACCCGTCCCGGCGCGGCCTATGTTTCCGCGGAAGAGGAACTGGAGCGGCTCATCCCGGTCATCGAGGGTTTCAGGCGGCGTTCGGACGTTCCGCTCTCGGTGGATACCCGGAAGGCCGCGGTTGCCCGCGCGAGCCTTGAGGCGGGCGCCGGCATCATCAACGACATTTCCGCGCTGGAGGATGATCCGGAAATGGCCTCCGTCTGCGCGGGGAAAAAGGCCGCGGTGGTACTGATGCACAAGAAGGGGGAGCCGGCTACCATGCAGGAAAACCCCGTTTACGCGGATGCGGCTTCGGAGGTGCGGGACTACCTCTTTGACGCGGCCTCCCGCGCCGCGGCCGCGGGTATCGGGCGGGAAAGGATCATTCTTGATCCCGGCATCGGCTTCGGCAAGCGTCTTGGGGACAATCTTTCCATCCTGCGTCGTCTTGCGGAAATCTGTTCCGGCTATTATCCTGTATTGGTAGGGCTTTCCCGAAAAACTTTTGTGGGAGAGCTTACCGGAAGGGCCGTGGGAGACAGGCTTGCCGGGACCCTGGCGGCGGAGGCTTTCAGCGTTTTACGGGGCGCCGCCATTATCCGGGTTCACGATGTGGCGGAAACCGTCGACATGGTGAAGGTGCTCTTCGGCCTGATGAACGCGTAATCCGGCGGCCCGCGCCTCTGGCGGGGCGGCCCCTGAAGGAAATATATGGCCTGGTTTCAGCGGCTCAGCTCACTGTACGATCTCGTCCGGCCCGTCCTGGATGTGGCCATTCTCGCCTTCCTGCTGTACAAGGCCTACGAGCTGCTGGTAAAAACCCAGGCGGTACAGCTCGTCAAGGGCGCCGCCTTCCTTGCCCTGGTTTACGGCATCGCCTTTTTCTTCAGGCTTACCACCCTGCAGTGGATCCTTACCATCATCGGCCCCGGCCTTGTCATCGCCATTGCCATTGTTTTTCAGCCCGAGCTGCGCAAGATCATCATACGGCTGGGGCAGGGGGAATTTTTCCGGCCCGATACCAAACCCCACATAGGCCAGCTTGAAGCGGTGGTGACGGCGGCGGAGATTCTTTCCCGGCAGAGGCGGGGGATGCTGGTTGTTTTCCCCAGGCGGATAAACATCAGGAACATCATTGACACCGGAACCAGGATGAACGCCGAAATTTCCTCAAGCCTGATAGTGACGGTTTTTGAATTTGACGGCCCCCTCCATGACGGCGCCATGATCGTACAGAACGGGAAGATCGCCGCCGCCGGATGTTTCCTGCCCCTGTCGGAGCAGCAGGATATACGCAAGAGTTTCGGCACCCGCCACCGGGCAAGCCTGGGAATGTCCGAGCAGTCCGACGCCGTCATACTCGTGGTGTCGGAGGAAACCGGCGCGATTTCCCTGGCCTATGACGCCAGGCTCTATTATGATCTTTCATCAATAGAGGTGACCCGCAAACTGAAAGAACTTCTCGACAAGGGAAGCCGGAAAGCGGAGCCCGGGAGAATCTCCCTTGAAGGCGCCGTTCTGGAAGAGAATAAGGATGTTTTCGTTGAACAGTAGAAAGCTGTTTGCCCGCATCGCGGAAAACTGGTTTGCCAAGGTACTCTCCGTTTTCATCGCGCTTCTTCTTTTTGTTTTTCACCGCATGAGCACCCTTGAGGATCGGTTCCTTTCCGTTCCCCTTGCCGTCGAGGCTAACGCCCTGTTTATCCCGGCCAGCTCCTATACACGCATTATCAAGGTGACGATCAGGGGCGACGCGAACAGCATCTACCCCATCCTTGAGGATGATATTGAGGCCTACATCGATCTTAAAAAATACGATGCCGGGGGCTGGTACCGCGTGCCGGTCCAGGTACGCAAAAAGGGTACGGCCCTCGGAGTCGAGCCGCTTGAAATATCCGTCGACCCCATGGAAATCTCCCTTCAGCTTGATCAGAAGACAAGCAAGTACGTTCCCCTTACGGCGGGCCTCCGGGGAAACGTCGAGTCGGGCTACGATTTTGTTTCCTATACCCTTACCCCGACACAGGTTGTGATAGACGGCCCCATGAATGTCGTGGGAGCCGTTTCGGAACTCTACACCGACGTTGTGGATCTGGAAGGAAGGAAGGAAGATTTTTCCGTAATGGTAAACGTCCTCAACCGGGACCCCCTCATTGTTATCCGGGGAAACGGCATGACCGAATTCCGGGGCTTTATCAGGCCCTCGGTGCCGGTGAGAAACATCGACGAGATACCCATCGTTTTCCACGGACTTGCCGGCTCTCTGGAGGGCGTCCCGGATATCAAAACCGGAAGCGTCCGCCTTGAGGGGGATCAGGCCCTGCTCGATCAGTTCGTCCCCCCCCCGGATTTCCTCTCGGTTGACTGTTCCCCCGTCACCGGGCCGGGTGAATACACATTGCCCGTAACGGTAAACCTGCCTCCGGGTTTGAGTCTGGTGCGGCGGGAACCGCAGAGAGTCACGCTTGCCGTAAGCCCGGGGGATGAGGCCCCGTGATCATCGGTATCGGTGTTGACATAGTGCATGTCAGGCGCATGGAACGCTGGCGCCGCGTTCCGGGGCTTCTGGAACGGTTTTTCCACCCCGGCGAACTTTCGGCCTCGCTTTCACGGGGAAGCGGCGATGTTCTTTCCCTTGCCGCGCGTTTCGCCGCGAAGGAGGCCTTCGGCAAGGCCCTGGGAACGGGGCTTGTCGGCATAGTGCTGAAGGATATTATGGTAATCAACCGGCACAACGGAAGGCCGGAAATAAAGCTCGGGGGAACCGCCCGCGCGGCGCTTGAAAAAAGCGGGGCGAATACGGTGCATGTTTCGCTTACCCATGAGCGGGACAACGCCGTTGCGATGGTGGTTCTTGAATTGGTATAAGGGGAAACAATGAACGGGGATGAAAAGGAATTAAAGGTTTCTTTCCTTTCGAAGAAGGAGTATGCCTGTCCTGTCTGCGAAACCACCTTTCACAGGGAGGAACTTCTCTCCGGCGGAGGCCGGCTTATCGCGAGCGCCCTTACCGATGAACTCCATCGGCTCTACGAACCTTCGGCAAAATACGGTGAACTGTACCCCCTGGCATATCAGGCTGTGGTATGCCCCGAGTGCTGGTTTGCGTCCATGGACGCGGATTTTTCCGTGCTTCCGGAAAAAAACAGGGAACTTGCGGTTAAAGACAGGGGCAGGCGAATCGAAGATACCCGGAGCGTTTTCCCCGGCGTTGATTTTCACGAGCCGCGAAATCTTGTGAGCGGCGCGGCTTCCCAGTACCTGACGCTCCGCTGCTATGATTTTTACGGAAAGGAAACGTCGCCAACCATCAAACAGGGGCTGGCCGCGCTCAGGGCCGCCTGGCTGCTTGACGACCTTGACAAAAAACGTCCCAGGCAGCACTACGACTGGCTTGCCCTTCTTTTCAGAAAAAAGGCGCAGTATTTTTACAACGAAGCCATCAGCCGCGAACAGGCGGGGCAGGAAACCCTTTCAGGAATCAAATCCTTCGGGCCGGACACGGACAAGAATTACGCCTACGAAGGGATGCTCTACCTCTGCGCCTACCTTCGCTACAAATACGGCCCCTCGGACAATTCCGCCCAGCGAACCGCCTCTCTGGAGGACGCCCGCAGAACCATAGCGAAAATGTTCGGCATGGGAAAATCATCAAAGGACAAGCCGGGCCCCCTCCTCGAACACGCCAGGGAAATCTACGACGCCATCAACAAAGAACTGAAAGAGAACGATGCCTGACACGCCGCCCTCACGGAACATCCGCCTTCTCGTCGCCTATGACGGAACCGGTTTTTCCGGCTGGCAGAGACAGGAATGCCGTACCGCGGGGGCCGGCCGGAGCGGCCCCGCGGCCGGAAACAGGGGCGGCGTCCGGACGGTGCAGGGCGAAATCGAGGCGGCCCTGGAAAAGATACACAGGCATCCGGTAATCCTGACCGGATCGGGGCGTACCGATGCCGGAGTACACGCGGCGGGGCAGGTTGCCAATTTTCACACGGATATAAAAAACATGCCCCCGGAGCGCTTTGTTCCGGCCCTCAATACTTTTCTTCCCCAGGAGATCAGAATCCTCGAAGCCGCCGAAACCCGGCGGGATTTTCACGCCCGTTTTGACGCCCGCCTGCGGACCTACCGCTACCATTTTGTCTGCGGCCGCCGCGCCCTTCCCCATGAAAGCCGCTACAGCCTCCAGCTCTGGCGCCACCCAAACCCGGAACTTCTCAACGCCTACGGCAGGCTTCTTTTGGGCGAGCGGGACTGTTCCCTTTTCGCCGGCGCCGGGGACAGAAGCGCGTCCCGAAGCAGGTATATTTCCGGGGCCGTTTTTTTTGTCGAAGGCGGCAGGCTTGTTTTTGAGATAAGCGCCAACGCTTTCCTGTGGAAGATGGTCAGATCCGTGGCGGGAACCTTTCTGTATTACGAAGAGCGGAAAACACCGCCCGGAGATCTTGCCGCGGTCATCGCTTCGGGAAACCGCGGCCTTGCCGGGCCGACCCTGCCGCCCCGGGGACTTTTTTTGTGGAAGGTCGGATTTTTCAGGGAACAGGAACGATAGACAGCCAGACGGCCCTCTGCCGCGCCCCAGAGAAAAAACAGCATTTAATTCGTGTCTGTCTATAAGGTCTGTCCGCAAAGTAACCGGCTTTGCGGACAGACACTAATTCACGGGACTTGATAGATACTTGTTGAAGGGAACCACAGCGGCAGCCCGTATTCCCTGATTCGGCACAAGCTTTGATGCCATAATCCTTATATGCCGGACATTTCTGTTTATAGTACATTTATCCACATGTTCCTGAATTAATTTTATCAGAAAATCCTCATTTCGATTGAGTTCTCCTGTCAGAATAACTGTCTCAGGCTCAAATTGGTTGACAAGATTAACACATCCGCAGCCGATAAAATAAGCCATTGTCTTAACTGTTTTTTTAAAAAATTCCTCGCCTTCACTGGCCCTTTTGGCAATTTCATCCCAGCTTTTTATTGAAGAATAACCGGCGTGTTTTGCTTCGCGGATATATTTTTTCGGATTTACATAGAGTTCAAGGCAGCCGACATTGCCACAGTAACAGCGTCCCCCGTGAATATCGACAGTGGTATGTCCCGGCTCTCCTCCAAAGCCATCCGAGCCGCGCAAAAGTTTATTGTTAATTACAACTCCGCCGCCTACTCCGTTATCTACCACCAGGCAGACAAAATTTTCAAAATCTTTACCCAATCCATAAAACTGCTCTTCGAGCGTACGGGCCAAGGCGTTGTTCTCCAGATACACCGGTAATTTTATCCTTTGTTCAAAAACTTTCCCGACGGGATAATTTTTCCACATCTTAAAATCAGGGGGGTTCAGGATAATTCCATTAATAGCATCTACCGGCCCGGGAGTAGTAATACCAATACCGGTGATTTTTTCCCGGGGAAATCCGTTTGTTTCTATGATTTGTTCCAATTCTCCGGCAAGAAGCGCGCTGATCTCACCGGCATCTTTCAGGCCCTTGATGTGTATTGGCTTCTGCACAATTATTTTTCCGTTAAGGCTGCAAATTCCAATGGCGCTGCCTGAACGTGTAATATTGATGCCCGCCGCATAAAGGGCGTCGTCCCGGATGCTCAGGAGACGGGGCTGGCAGCCTTTTACCGGTCTTTTGCTGACCACCTCGTCAAGGAAACCTTCTTTAATCAGGGAATCGA